>CADBRP010000118.1 GCA_902797095.1 uncultured Eubacteriales bacterium
CTCATCTTATATAATTCTCGAAATTCGTTGAAATTCCAACGGTTAATCGCCTTTTCTTTTTTGTATTAATGCCACGGTCTCGACGTGGCCTGTATGCGGGAACATATCCACGGGCACCGCTTCAGCAAAGCAGTACCCGAGCTCTCCCAGAAGCTTTACATCCCTTGCCAGAGTCGCCGGGTCGCAGGAAACATAGATGATCTTTCCGGCGCCGGTAGCGGCCGCCGCCTTCAGAAGCTCCGGGCGGCATCCCGCTCTCGGAGGATCCAGGATCACCGTATCCGCGCGCCTGATATATTCCGCAAGCTGCGGGTCGGCCTTAAACGGCGCCTCCCCCGCGTCTCCTTCCCGCGTCTCAAGATACGCCGGAAGAACTTCCTCCGCCCGGCCGCAGATATACCGGGCCCCTGTGATTCCGTTGATCACAGCGTTCCGGTTCGCGTCCGTTACAGCGTCCTTTACCGATTCGATCCCGATGATCATCTCCGCCAGATCCGCGCAGTAAAGGCCGATGCTGCCAATGCCGCAGTAAAGATCCAGTATCACCTGTTTTCTGTCCGGATCCTCAGGCGCGCAGAACGCGCGGACCTGATCGTACAGCCGCTTCATCTGCGCGGGATTTACCTGGCAGAAGCTCGCGGGGGAAATCTCCAGGCGGAGCTCTCCGATGCGCTCCTCAACAGAGGGTTTTCCCGCGATCACGATAGTCTCGGACCCCATGATCTCTCCGCTCACACGGATTTCCCTGCGGTCCTTCTTTTTGTTTTTCTCAACATTCTTTCCGCTGGCCTTATTGATGTTCACCACTAAGCTCTCCAGCGAAAATCCCGCCTCATAGACGGCATCATCCAGCATTCCGATCAGCTTGGGCGCGTTCGGGATCCCTTTCCCGTTGATGACCAGAATGACCATGACTTCTTTCGTCGCAAAGGCAGTCCGGACGATCATATGACGAAGCAGCCCCTTCTCCCACTTCGGATCGAACGCGGTTATATTGTCTTCCTCCATGAACTGCCGCAGCGCGCCGGCAGCCGCCATGGCCGCCGCCGACTGCAGATAGCAGTCCCGGCAATCCACAACATCATGGCTTTTCGCGGAATAGAATCCCACAGCGGGCTCTCCGAGTTTTTCAACGATCCCGCCCTTTTTCGTGATGATCCCGCCGGTGCTGACCTGAAAAACAGCCTTTCCGCGGTAACGGAAACAGCCCATTCCTTCATTGTCCTGTTCCTGCATCCCGATGATCGGGCGGACAGCCGGGTCTTTAAGGTCCGCGATACGCGAAAGCCTGCTTTCGACCTGCCTTTGCTTGACCGCGAGCTGCTCTTCGTACGCGATAGGAGCGAAGGGACAGCCTCCGCAGCCGTCGGACAGACCTGAGCAGTCAAAGCTCCCGCTTCTTCCCGGGGACTCCTCCAGAATCTCCTCGACCCGTCCGAAAGCATAGTTTTTCTTGACCTTTGTCAGGCGCGCCTTTACTCTGTCGCCCGGCACCGTACCGGAAACAAATACCACCAGACCCCGGTCCTGCTCATCCGGGGCGGCAGCGGAACCGGAATCCTCAGTCTCCGGACCCGGGGCGGGCGGCAGCGCTTCAAACGCTCTTCCGATGCCCTGCCCTTCAGTGCTCATATCTTCTATTGTGATCTCAACGATCTGGTCTTTCTTCATTTTCTCTTCAGTTCTCCCGCTATCTCGCCGATCCTCCGAAGACGCCCGTTCATTCCGGATTTTGTCAGCGGCGGATCCATCATCTGTCCCAGTTCTTCGATCGGCGCGTCAGGATGCTCCAGCCTGAGCCGCGCCGCGGCCTGCAGCTTCAGGGAAAGACTGTCAAGGCCCCGTGTCTCTTCAATGGCGCGGATCCATTCCACCTGCTCCTGAGCGGCGCGAAGCGCCTTATCGATATTGGCGTTATCCAGATTGTCCGCCCGGTGCGTCTGGTTCATCAGATCCTTTTTCATCATAACATCCAGGAATTCAAAATACTGCCCGCTGGCGCCCATGATGGCCAGCGTATCCGCGATCTGGTCCCTTGATTTCAGATAGATGCCGTATCCCTGCTTCCGTTCGATCATCTTCGGCGTGATGTCGTCAAAGGTATTGATCAGCCTGCGCAGATCCCGCGCGGACTGGCGTGACGTGCTCCGGATCTCAAAATGATATCCTTTCTCAGGACTGCTCACGGTCCCTGAGGCAAGAAACGCGCCGCGCAGATACGCCTTGCGGCAGCACTTTGTGCGGATAAGCCCGTCATAGATCCCGTCGCTGATGGTGTTCATTCCCTCGCGGACCATCAGTATCCCCGCTTCCCGCAGGATCATCTCACTGAGGTTCTCAGGGCCGATGGTGATGGTATAGATCGTCCCCCTGTCCGGGGAATGCGCCTGCCCCATCCCGATCATTACGTCCACAGAAAAATAGGATCTTATCAGACCCTTGTAATGGCGCACCACCGCGCTGTTTCCTGTTTTCATGGAGATGCGGAACTTCCCGCCGCCTGCCAGGCCGATGCTTCCGGCAAACCGGATGAATCCCGCGATCTCCGCGATCGTGCAGCACTTCTTTTCAGGAATGATGCGCGCCAGTTCATTTTTTGTTTCAGATGCAAAGCTCATATTGTTTTTACAGATCCCTGTGTTCGATCATAACGCGCTGACCGGATCCGCGGATCCTGCTGTACAGTTCGTTCGCCACCGCCACTGAACGGTGATGGCCGCCTGTACATCCGATCCCGACCGTCAGGCTGTACTTTCCTTCTTTCATATAAAACGGAATCAGATCCATGATCAGCTTTATCGTGCTTTCAAGAAAATGCTGCGTTATCTCCTGCTTCAGCACAAAATGGCTGACCTTCTGATTGTTTCCCGTCAGCTTCCTCAAGGACTGGACATAGTACGGATTGGGAATGAATCTGGTGTCGAAGATCATGTCCGCGGAAACAGGGATCCCGTTCTTGAATCCAAAGGATACGATATTCACTGTGAACGCGTTTTCATCCTCTTCGGAGGTCAGCAGATCCCGCAGCTCCGTCCAGAACCGGGCAGTCTTCATATTAGAGGTGTCGATAACATAATCAGCGGCTTTGCGGATGCCCTTCAGAAGTTCTCTCTCCCGCTTTAAGCCGGCTTCCGCGGTACCGCCCTCCGCCAGGGGGTGGCTCCGCCTGGTTTCGCTGAATCTGCGAAGCAGAACCTCATCGCTGGCTTCCAGATACAGCAGTTTATAATCGATGTCATCACGGTCGAAATCCTGGAGAACACCCTGGAAATCCTTAAAAAACTCCCCGCTTCTGACATCTACCACAAAGGCAGTCTTGTCGATGGAATGAACGTCCATCGTCAGATCCAGAAAGCTTTTCATCAGCGCCGGCGGCATGTTGTCTATGCAGTAATAGCCCATGTCCTCCAGACAGTCGATCGCCTGAGTTTTTCCGGCACCGGACAGTCCGGTGATGATGATCGTCTTCATGCTTCCTCCTTAGCTTCCTCTTCCGGTACTCTTCTGATGTTGACGATCCTCTCTGGATCAAGCCCCGCGCTGAGCGCCCTCCTGATTCCGGCGTCGCAGACTCCTACCGCTTCAGGAACATGCGCGTCGCTGCTTAAGATGAACATGGTCCCCGGGACCTCTGCCGCGATCCTGATTTCCTCCTCTGTCAGATGGTCGTGCCTGCAGTTGATCTCCATCAGGGTGTTCGTCTCAGCGCAGACTTCAGCGATGGCGCGGATGTCAAACGGTCCCTTGTCCCCGGGATGCGTAAGGATGGCGATGTCATTGGAACGCAGAGCGTGAATGATCATCTGCGTATTGCTCTCGCGCAGCTTGTCCTCTCCGAATCTGATCCCGTGCGACCACAGCCAGTTTCTGACGGAGCTGCAGCCGAAAAGGCCGAAATGAAATCCCGCTATAATAAAATCAAACTCTTCGAATTCATCAGGCCGGATATCCAGCCCGTTTCCCCCGTGGACCGTATTGGCCTCCACGCTCATCTTGACCCTGAGCTTGGGGAATTTCACATTCATCTTCTCGATATCGTTTTTGAGATGGATGAAATCGTTTCTGTTGATGCCGTAAAAAAGATGTCCCGGACCGTGATCGGAGATCGCGATATAGCTGAGTCCCCTGTTCATGGCCGCCCTGACATTGTCCTCCACGGATCCTTTTCCGTGAGAATATGTTGTATGTGTATGAAGATCATACAGCAGTTCATACTTCTCCAATGATCCTTACCTCCGGTTCCAGCATTACGCCGTTCTGCTCAAACACTACTCCCCGGACGATGTCCATGAGCTGCAGTATATCCGCGGCTGTCGCTCCTCCGGTATTGATGATAAAACCCGCGTGCAGCTCGGAGACCTGCGCGCCGCCGACCGTCAGCCCCTTCAGGCCCGCGTCCTGTATCAGCTTCCCCGCGAAGTATCCTTCCGGCCTTTTGAAAAAGCTTCCCGCGCTGGGATAGCTGACCGGCTGTTTTTCATTCCGCTTTCTGGTAAGCTCCGCCATTCTTTCCCGGATGGCTTCCGGATCGCCGGGCTGAAGCGCAATGCGCACTTCCGTGACCACATCGCCGCTCTCCTGCAGCGCCGAGTGCCGGTATCCCAGATCCAGGTCCTCCGCTGACGCGGTATATTCCTTACTTCCGTCCTTTGAAACAAGCGCCGCTTCCTTCAGAACGTCTTTGATCTCTCCGCCGTAGGCGCCCGCGTTCATGAAGACGGCCCCGCCCACGCTTCCCGGAATCCCGGACGCGAACTCAAATCCGGCCAGGCCCTCGTGCAGCGCGGCCTTCGCGATCACTGACAGGAGCGCACCGCTTCCGCAGACCAGTTCATTTCCTTCCGTCCTGATATTCTGGAATTCCTCTCCGGGCTTTACGATCACGCCGCGGTATCCTCCGTCCCTGACCAGGATGTTGGTCCCGTTTCCCAGAAGCACAAAAGGACACTCCTCTTCCGACAGCAGCTGCAGTATCTGCCGCAGGGTCTGAGCATCCTCGGGGATCACCATCAGATCCGCTGCTCCGCCCGCGCGGAACGAAGTATAGCGCGCCATGGGAGCATCTTCTATGATCTCAGCGCTTTTCCTGTATTCCTCAAGTAGTTTTCTGATTCTCTGTCTGTCCATCTTTGTCTTTATCTGCCTTTTTCTTTTTTCCTCTTCCGAATATGCCTTTTTTCTTTTTCTTTTCAGGCCTGCTCCGGTACGGATCCGTCCTGTAATCATTCAGATCCGAAGAGAAGCCCTTTTTCTCCAGCTTTCTGTTTATCAGCTTTCCGGCGTAGTAGTATATGACCGCAAAAACAGGAATGCCGATGACCATGCCGATAAACTTGAACAGCCCGCCGCCTACCAGCACGGCAAACAGTACCCAGAAGCTTTCCAGCCCGGTGCTGTCCCCCAGGATCTTCGGCCCGAGGATGTTGCCGTCAAACTGCTGCAGGATGACTACAAAAATAATGAAGTACAGCGCGTGCATCGGATTCACCATGACCAGCAGCAGAGCTGAAGGGATCGCTCCGATGAACGGCCCGAAGAACGGAATGATATTGGTGATTCCTACGATGCAGCTGATCAGCAGCGTATATTCCCATCCGAATATGCTCATCACTATGAAGCAGATCACGCCGATGATCGCCGAATCTATGATCTTGCCACTGATGAAACCGCCGAATGTCTTGTTCGTATACTTGGCGACGGAGAATATCTCTTCCGCGGTCTTCTCCCTGAACGCGGCCAGGATGAACTTCTTGATCTGCGCCAGGAAGGTGTCCTTGCTGTTCAGGAAATATACGCAGATGATGATTCCGATCACGAAATCCGCCACAGCTCCGACGGCGCCGATGACTCCCTGGGAAACTCCTGTCGCAAGGCTCTTTGAATGCGGCAGCAGGGTGTTGGTGGCAAACTGCACCGCCCAGTCCTGCAGTGTTTTGACCCACTCATCGACCGTCTCCTGGGCGACGGGCAGATTCTGCAGCTTGTGATTCAGCCAGCTGGTGATCTTGGCCAGCCCGTCCGGGAGCATGTCGACAACGCTCATAATGCTGTTGACCAGTCCCGGGATGATCATCCAGGACACCCCTGCCAGGATCAGCAGGATCAGAAGTACGGAAATGATGGTCCCCACGCTTTTGGAGATCTCCATATCCCTCTTCAGTTCAAACCTGCTTCTGGTCAGAAGCGAGTATGTTCCCCGCACCGCGGAATTATAGATCGGCCCCAGCAGGTACGCCATCACAAGGCCGTAGATAAACGGCGACAGCACCCCTATCGCGAAATTCACGCAATGTCTGATGAATTCGAATCTGTATATCCCGAAGAATACGACAATGCTGCATATGATTACCAGAAAGGCGGTCATTCCCCACTGATAATGTTTCTCCTCCAGTTTGATCCTTCTCATTGATCTCTGTTCACTTATCCCTGATTCTTTATATACTCCTGGCACGCTTCAATGGTGCCGTTCATCTTGTCATACACAGCGCTGCACAGGAATTCGTAGAAACGTTCCTGGCGAACGCCCTTCAGGCAGTCGGAAACCTGATCCAGGTATTCCTGCCTGGTCAGCGCGAGGCTGATCGGCGCAAGCCCGTTCTCCATCAGAAAATAATTCAGGGCGAAGATCGCCAGCTCCGCGTTGTAATCCTCAAACGGATAAATGTCGATGATCTTGTTGTGCACATACATCGCCTTGAGTATCGCGTTGTTTCCGGCCTCTCTGCTGTAAACTCTCCTGAGGCAGTCATCCAGCCTGCTCTCGCAGTCCACCGCGTGAGGGGGAACATGATTGAAGGAATAGACCACGGGGTTTGATTTGCGGAAATACCCGTTCTCGTTCTCCGAAAGCACCCGGTATCCGTTGATCAGCAGATGCTTGCTCAGGGTGTTCCCCATCTCCATGTTGCTTACGCCGATCCTGACGAGGTTGCTGAAATTATTGATGAAGACATATTCCTTTACCGGAACCTCTTTTGGCAGGTTCCCCTCCAGGATATCCTCCACCGGGACCTTCACATGGCTCGAGCTGCGGAGGATAAGCGCCGCCCTGACCATATCGATCCGGTTGACCTCGGAAACGGCGGACCGCAGAAGCCGGTTGTTCTTCAGCATCGCCGCGAGCTCTATCCTCATTTTATACAGTTCTTCGTGCATACTCCCGCCTTCCTCAGTTCTTCAGGAAACCGATCCTTCCCTTCGCAATGGCGTATTTGTACATATCCACATCTCCGAAATCACCTTCCACCTTGCGGAGCAGCGGCATTTTGCCTTTGATGATGTCGTAATCAATGGTGGGAAGGAAGACGATATCGTAACGGTGCATCAGAGTCAGCTGCAGGAAATCCAGTATCTCATCGTCATTGAAGCCCTCCTTGAGCGCCACATTCAGGCGCACCTTAAGCCCGACGCCGATCGCCTTGTTGATGCCGTCGATGACCGGCTGGAGTTCCTTTCCGCCGTTCGATTCCTTGTACCGTGTATAATTGAATGTGTTGACTTCCACGATCACGTCGGTGACGCCGTCCGCCCGGAGTTTTTCCGCGGTTTCGGCCAGATCCTGTCCGTCTGTAATGACTGTTACTTTGTTGTTTTCGTTGTTGTTATCCATTTTTCTGATCCCTTCTGTCGGTTTGCGGGCGAAATACAAATTCTTCTAACCCACAATATTGTACTTGAAATCAGCGGGTGCGTCAATGACGCCGCGTGCCCGCGAGATTGTTTTCCCGGCGTTTTTCTGTTATACTCTGTTCCATGAAAATACTGGTTATCGGGGACACCCACGGAAAAGTCAATAAAGTGCGCGATATCTGGCCGAAGCTCACCGATATCGATCTCATAGCTCATACCGGCGATCA
>CADBRP010000119.1 GCA_902797095.1 uncultured Eubacteriales bacterium
TCCAGATCCGGCTCGAAATCATCCGGAATGTATCCGGTAAAATCATCCGGCACATGCCCTGTGAAATCATCCGGAACATGCCCTGTGAAATCATCCGGCCCCATGGGACGGGAGGTCCGCACAGCATTTCCCTTCCCCCGGGCTCCGGCTTCAGCGGCTTCCATCTTTTTGTCCGCCTCGCGTATGATCTCTTCCATCCGCTCCCTGTTATTCTCCGGATCCCGCAGTTTCTGATACAGGCGCTCCGGCGGATGACGGTATGTGATCCACGCGATCAGGCCCAGCAGATACGGCAGCGGCAAGAGCAGAAGGCAGATCGCCGGCGGCTCCCTGCGCTCATAGGCTTCCATGAAAAAATGCTGCGAAATGAACAGCAGCGCGACCAGCGCCAGGATTCCCTTCCATACATAGCCTGTTTTGCCTGTGGGAAGAGAACGCAGGTATTCCCTTTCAAACCGCGGGCTGATATACCGAAGTCCTTCGCGGCAGCCGCAGGATACGGGCTTTTTCAGTTCCAGCCCCTGCCCTGTCCTGCCTTTGATCTGATTCCGGCTGATCTTCATGGACTGTCCGCAGAACGGGCAGTACGCAACAACAAAATCCCCGGCATTCCCTCTGAATGCCAGTTCATCGCTCTCAATAAAATCGTGGATATCTACAGAAAGGAAACGCTTTCGGGGTTTCCCGCGCTTTTCTGCCATTATTCAGCGCTCTCCCCGATCATCCTGATGAGTTTCGCCGGCACACCGCCGACGATCGCGTTCGCGGGAACATCATGATTCACCACAGCCCCTGCCGCCACAACAGCGTTGTCTCCGATGGTGACGCCCTGTGTGATTGTGGCGTTCGCTCCGATCCACACGCGCTTTCCGATGTGAATGGGCGCAGGATGAAGCTGCTGGCGCTTTGCCGGATCAAGATCATGATTCAGCGTGGCGAGGACGACGCCGTGCCCGATCAGAGCCCCGTCATCGATGAAGATGCCGCCCTGATCCTGAAACTTGCAGTCCGAATTAATGAACACATTATCGCCGACGGTGATGTTCTTTCCGAAATCCGTATAAAACGGCGGGAACAGGCCGAACCCTTCGCCTGCCGGTTTTCCGATCAGCTTCGAAAAAAGCTCCGCCAGCTCCTCCGGCTCGTGATATTTCGTGTTGATCTCCATCGTGATCTTCTGCGCCTCCCTGCTGTAAAAGCGCATCAGCTCGATCACGGCGGGATCCTCCCCGAGGGTATCCCCGTTATTGAAATGCTGCAGCAGTTCCTTTAGTTCCATAGCGTCCCCTCTTTTCTGTCTGATCCGCGCGGGCAGACACGCGGAATATCTCTGTACTGTCTGCACTAATTATACAAACCGGAGCTGTTTTTCACAAGAGCGCGATTTATATATCGCATTCGCCGCCGCTTCTGTGTAGAATATGAGCAGATGTTATCTGCCGCAATGAAAGAATTACGAGGTGTGCTGTGTGTACCCGTTTTTACATCGATATCAGTGACGAAGAACTGCGTGAGATCGCCGCTGCCGCGGAAGGAAGCCTCCTGGCGCGGAAGTTCATGCAGGCCGGAGATTCTCTCAAGGTGTCCGGCGAAGTCCGGCCGGCCGATGTCGCCGCGGTCATCGCTACCGCAAAGGCAGGACAGCGCGCGGTCTTTCCCATGAAATGGGGATTCCGCCTTTCCGGGCTCCGCGGTCCCGGCACCGTCTCCACGATTCTGAACGCCAGAACGGAAACCGCTTCCGAAAAGCGCACCTTCCGGGAATCCTGGGCGCGGCACCGCTGCGTCATCCCGGCATCCTGCTATTTCGAATGGGAACACCTGCTTTCTCCGGACGGCAAAAAAAAGACCGGACAGAAATATTCTATCCGGCCGAAGGATTCCGCCCGCACATACCTCGGCGGTCTTTACCGCATGGAAGACGGCTTCCCGCGCTTTGTCGTACTGACCCGTCCTCCCGCGCGGGAGATCGAGTTCATTCATGACAGGATGCCCCTGATTTTGCCCGAGGACCGTATCAATGACTGGATCGATCCGTCGGCAGATCCCGACGCGGTCATTTCTTCAGCTCTGGAGGAAATGATCTTCGAACCCGCGGTATGACATGCCGCGGCTTTCCCCGCGGCTTCCGTTACTGCCCCTTTAAGTGATTATTACCCGTCAGATAGTCGATCTCCACGCCCGGCTGCACGTTATAGCAGTAGACGTTGAACGACAGAGCCTTTCCCCTGTCCTCCACGGACTCAGCTTCGATCTGCACTCCTCTGCAAACCAGTTCCCTGCCGCAGAAAACAGGAGTGACCCTGTACAGCACATGTTTTCCGGAAAACCTGATATAGCCGGCCACCTTGTTCTCATAGCGCAGCATCCCCTCCACATTCATATATCGTGTGCCGGTGATCAGATTCCGGACCTCCGCGTTTTCACCGGTCAGCTGCCACCCGATCAGATGGCACCGGTTGTAGAGGTATCCGCCATTATCGATGAAATCATATTTTGAGATCTGCCATCCGGAAGGCCTGATCATGCCGATGCTTCCCCGCTCGCCCTCCGGCATATGCTCCCGGTCCAGACACGCAAAAGCAGGACCGCATCTTCCCAGGTCATCCAGCTCGCTGAAGCTCTGGCTAAACGCAGTCCTGAAATCTTCTTCCGCAAAGTCAGGCCGGCCCCCGTTCACCGTAATGAATGGCTCTCCGCTGTATTCCGGCAGACCGCTGATATCAAAGGTGTTCCCGCTGATCTTCAGGAGCGCGGCGGTCTTTTCCGCTCCGGGCTGATCAGCCTCTGACTGACCAGCCTCTGACGGTTCGGTCACGGACTCCCCTGCCTTTGCGTCCTGCAGCCGGTCCCGGGCGTACCATCCGCCAGACACCAGCAGAACTATGATCAGAAGAACGATAAGCTTTTTCATTTCAGAGTATTTCTTTTTACAGCCGGCCGGCTATTTCCTGATCTTGACCTCGTACTGTATGATCTGTCCTGTTTTGGCCAGAAGCACGAGCTTGTACGAACGCTTTCCCTTGCGGAACTTTATCTTGTACTTGCCGACGCCTTTCTTGAGTGTGTACCTGACGCAGCCTTTTTTGACCTTGGAATATTTCACTCCGGTTGCCTTTGCGGCAATTTTCCGGGCTTTCTTTTTCCCGATCTTTTTTCTGGACTTGACTGCTTTGCAGACGTAGCTGATCTCCCTCTCAGTCATCTTTCCTGATTTAGAGAATTCATATTCATATTTTGTGCCCGTTGAGCGCTGGACAAATTCGACTTCGCAGCTGCCTTTGTCCTCCTTCTCGATCGCCAGCTTCCAGATCTGTGAAGCCGTAAGCCCCGCGTCCTTCAAAGCCAGTTCCTTCGCCTTTGCCGGCGTTATGCCCGCAAAGGCCATCGTGGTGCCCATCACAAACGAAATCAGAAGTGAAAACAGCACGATACCCA
>CADBRP010000120.1 GCA_902797095.1 uncultured Eubacteriales bacterium
CCGTATACAGACGCGGATCTGAATTATAATGACAAGGACAGCCGCACGACACATGAGCAGAATGATAAATCTGCCCGCCCCGAGATAGGCGGCGATCCTGTATCGCTTGAAGGATACAGCACGGTCTATATCGGCTATCCTATCTGGTGGGGTGAAGAGCCGCGGATCATGGACACTTTTGTGGAAAGCAATGACTTTGACGGAATCACGATGATCCCGTTCTGCACATCAGGTGGCAGCGGCATCGGAAGAAGCGGGAAAAATCTCGCGGACAACGCGGGAAGCGGCAGCTGGCTCGACGGAGACAGGCTCGATACCGGCATTTCAGAGGACGAGCTGAAAGCGTGGATCAGTGAAATAAGCGGAGAGTAAGCGGGGATAAAGCGGCGGACGTATTACGGGTTTCGGCGCGGGCGACTGGATCACCATAGCCGCGGCTTTTTTGCGCGCAAAAATATAGTTAGACATAATTAACCTGATGCCGTATAATGAAGTTAAGAAAAACTAACTGATGCTTCCGGCAGAGGCCGCGTCGCGCAGGATACGATAAAGCATATGGCACAGTACATGAAAAAGTACATGATAAGGGCAGGGCTATGTTAAGCGGACAGGTCATAGCAGGGCTGCTGATCCCGTTTGCCGGCACGACTGCGGGAGCGGCCTGCGTATTCTTCATGAAGCGGGATTTCAGCAGGAACGCGCAGCGGGCGCTGACAGGGTTCGCTGCCGGCGTTATGGTCGCGGCGTCGATCTGGAGCCTTCTGATCCCGGCCATGGAGCAGGAAAGCCGGATGGGCAGATGGGCGTTTGCCCCCGCGGTCATCGGATTCTGGCTGGGCATCCTGTTCCTGCTTTTGCTCGATCATGTCATACCGCATCTGCACAGGCATCCGGATCAGGCGGAGGGCCCCAAAAGCAGTTTCGCCAGATCCACCATGCTGGTGCTGGCGGTGACGCTGCATAACATCCCGGAAGGAATGGCGGTGGGAGTCGTCTTTGCCGGTTACATAAGCGGGAATGTGATGATCACAGCCGGCGGAGCGATGGCGCTGTCGATTGGCATCGCGATCCAGAACTTTCCGGAAGGGGCGATCATCTCCATGCCGCTTCTGGCGGCGGGCAAAAGCAGGGCAAAGGCGTTTGCGGGCGGCATGCTGTCCGGCGCTGTCGAGCCTGCAGCCGGCGCGCTGACTATTGTACTGGCAAGCCTGATCGTTCCGGCGCTTCCGTATCTTCTCGCCTTCGCGGCGGGCGCGATGTTCTATGTCGTTGTGGAGGAACTGATTCCTGAGATGTCAAACGGAACGCATTCACATACAGGCGTCGTGATGTTCGCGGCAGGCTTCACGCTGATGATGGCGCTGGATGTAGCTCTGGGGTGACGCGGAACCGGGGTGACGAATCAGATCTGCCCAAAGGCAGGGGAAAGATAAAGGAGGAAATATGACAGCAATTATCGTAATATGCGCAATCCTGCTGGTTGCTTTTGCAGTATATAACACCGTGAAGAAGATGCGCGGCAAATCGAAGTCCAGCTGCTGCGGAACGCCGGAAGTCAAAACGGTGAAAAAAGTCGCGGACACGGATGAATCCCATTATCCGTTCCGGTATGAGGTCGGCATCGAGGGGATGCACTGTCCGAACTGTGCCCGCGCTGTTGAGAACGCGTTCAATTCCATGGACGGCATCTGGGCCAGCGTAGAACTCGGAAGGAACAGGGCGATCGTGCGGGCCAAACAGGAAATGACCGAAAGCGGCTTTGCGGAGGCGCTTGGCAATACATCGTACAAACTGACATATTTCAGTGTGAAAGGCTGATCAACTGAAAGAAAGGGAGGAATCAAATGAAGAATCACAAGTTTTTTGCATGGGCAACCGTTTTCTGTTTTCTGATGACCATGTACACAGGGTATAAGAGAACTTAAGCGCGGCGGAACGTGTTCAGATTGAAGCCCCGGGGATGTAGGTCCCGGGTTTTTTCGTTGTCCGGGGGATTCTTCTTGTGTATATTCAGAAAATATATTGCATATTTATTCTTTGTCTGGCAGTATGTAACCAAAAGTATCCGCAGGCGGTTTCCGGGAGCGAAAGAGCATGGACAAACCTTCCTACGATATATTGAAAAACAAAACATATCTCTATCTGACGGAGTTTTTCTCCGGCATGGCCATCATGGCAGTGGAGCTGGGCGCGAGCCGCCTTCTGGCGCCGTATTTTTCGTCGTCCCAGATCGTCTGGACGATCATCATCGCGACCATCATGATCGCCATGGCGGCGGGCAATGTGTATGGCGGCCGCAGCGCGGACAGGCGTCCGGACCCGGATATCCTCTACCGCAGGCTTCTGATCGCCGCCGTCTGGATCGCGGCGATCCCGGTCCTGGGCAAATACGTCATCCTGCTGATTTCCGGAGCCCTGATCATTACAGTCAGCCATAATCTCCTGGTGATCGCTGCCTTTGCGGCATGCATGATCATCTTCGTATTCCCGTGCTTTCTGCTGGGAACGGTGACGCCGTCTCTGGTCAAGTACACCGTGGACAGCCTCGAGGAGAGCGGGACGACCGTAGGCATGCTGGGGGCCTTCAACACCATCGGCAGTATCATCGGAACTTTTCTTCCGACCTTCGTCACGATCCCCGCGGTAGGGACCGCGGTGACGTTCCTGCTTTTCTCCGGCGTTCTGCTGATCCTGGCACTGGTCTATTTCATCTCCTGCCGCAGGAAAAAACTCGCCTGCATCGTCTGCAGCATTCTGTTCATCATCTGCGCGGTCACCGGAAACGCCAGCCACTTCGCCTTCTGGGAAAACGACCTGGTGTACGAGGGCGAATCCATCTACAACTATCTGCAGGTGCGGGAAAACGACCGCCAGGTCATCCTGTCGACCAACGTGCTGTTCGGCGTGCAGTCGGTACTGCAAAAGCAGGACCAGCTGACGGGGATGTACTATGATTACGCTATGGCCGCGCCGGTGATGGCGGCAGCGAACCGCATGGACGCGCGGCAGTCTTCCATGCCGGTATCCGGGGAGCCCTTAAAGGTCCTGGTCCTCGGCATGGGAAGCGGCACATACGACCATCAGTGCCGGGCGTATTTCAGGAACCTCTCCATCGAGGGCGTGGAGATCGATAAAAACATCACGGCCCTTGCCCACAGTTACTTTGACCTTCCGGAGGACGCGAAGGTGGCCACCTATGACGGCCGCGCGTTTCTGGCCGCGGTCGACAGCAAATACGATGTGATCCTGGTGGACGCCTATCAGGATATCACGATCCCGTTTCAGATGTCCTCTGTTGAATTCTTTTCAATGGTGCGGGAGCACCTGACGCAGAACGGCGTGATGGCGGTCAACATGAACATGCGCTCCGACGCGGATGACGGCATCAACGCCTGGCTTTGCGACACCATCGCCTCGGTGTTCCCGCATGTGCAGACCATCGATGTGACCGGCAACACCAACAGGATCCTTTTCGCTTCTATGCAAAGGCTGGACAGAGCTTCCTACCAGCAGGCTCTGGAGGAAATCAGCACCCGGGACGCGGTCAAAGCGGCCCGGCTCAAAGCATTTCTGAAGCAGATCCCCGAAAAAACCTCGCGTTATGAAGGCGGCGGCCGCATTCTGACAGATGACCGCGCCCCGGTGGAACTGCTGGGCATGCGCGCCATCGACCAGATCATCGAAGAAGAGCTGGCCGTGTATAAAGACCTCTATCATAAGGAAGGTCTGGAGGGAGTCCTGGACAGCATCCTGTAGTATTCGGTTTGGCTGCCTGCGCTCAGGAGATGATCAGAAAGCATCATTAGTAAAATCCTCGCAAAAACATACTGTTTTGCTGCAAATGACCGTATCTGTTTAGAAAAAAATAATGTCTTGTATGGCTGTTTACTAAAAGAAGAGATTGAAATTGTAACGAACGGCATCTTGATGGAAGAAAAGCGGATGTGAGCAAGGAAAAAACCTCATCAGATTAGTAAAGGGGCATACTAACGCCTGATTCTTACTAAAAACTGAGGTGTATCTCCAGTAAAACAAGGTCAAATGAGCAAGTTTTTACTAAAAGG
>CADBRP010000121.1 GCA_902797095.1 uncultured Eubacteriales bacterium
CACATCGACGGAGCCTGCGGCGGAATGTTCACGCCGTTCACCGAGCCTGACCTGGAATGGGATTTCCGGCTGGAGCATGTAGTGTCGATATCCACGTCAGGGCACAAATACGGACTGACATATCCGGGCGTCGGCTGGGTCGTCTGGCGCGACAGAAAGTATCTGCCGGAGGAACTGATCTTTGAGGTCAGCTATCTGGGCGGAAAGATGCCGACTATGGCGATCAACTTTTCCAGAAGCGCCAGCCAGATTGTGGGACAGTACTACAATTTCCTGCGGTTCGGCCGGCAGGGATACAGCCATATCCATCTGAAAACGCAGGAGATCGCTTCGGTCATCGGCGACCGGATCGAGCATACAGGCCTGTTCGAGCTTTACAACAGGGGCTCCCGGATGCCGATCATCTGCTATAAACTAAAGGAAAACGCGAAGTACAAGGATGACGGCACGCCGGTCGTCTGGAACCTGTACGATCTCTCCGACCGTCTGCGGATGCACGGCTGGCAGGTGCCGGCTTATCCGCTGCCCGACGGAGCTGAGGAGGTCACGGTCCAGCGTATCGTCTGCCGCGCCGACCTGACATTCAACCTTGCTGAAGCTTTCGTGACGGATTTCCTGGAGTGCCTGCAGGATCTGAAACACGTGCATGTCCTGTGCAATGAGGAGAAGACAGGATCCTACGGATTCACGCATTGATCGCGGGTTGGCTGGCTGGGGCTTGGTTGTTTGGCTGGGCTGGCTGCGCTGGTTCCTGGGCTGGCCGGCGTTGTTCGGCTGGTATAATCATGGAAACTTGTAAAACTGCCGGTTTTTCTATTTAGATTCCAACTTTGCTGGTTTCAGGAACGAAAAAAGTCGGGTTTCTTGGATATTATTGCTGAGAGAAGTGTTCATTCCAAGAAAGCGATTCGAAAAGTTGGATTAATCGGGTATAACAAAAAATAATCCAAAAAGACCGCTCGGAAACGGGAGAATGAGCGGCCTGAAAACAAGGGATGTTGGAATATAACGGATTTCACAGGCAGAATTACTAGAAAAGAGCTGTCTGACGGGAAACCGCAGGAATCAGAACAGAGGAGGGAAGAGATAAAAATGAAGAAATTTGTAATGGAACAGCCGTATCTGGATATTTTTCCGGAGTCAAAGATCGGAATCCTGGTCTGCAACGGAATCGACAACCACATCAAGGAAGAAGACAAATACGCTGACTTTCTGGCGGAGTGCGAGAAGCTGGCGCTGAAGCATGTCGAGAACCCGGAGTTCACACAGAATCCCATCATCCGCACATGGCGCGACGCCTTCTACAAGTTCAAGACAAAGAAGGGCGCACGCTGTTCCATCGAGGCGCTGCTGAAGCGGGTTGCCAAGGGCAACTCCATCGGTACCATCAATCCGCTCGTGGATATCTACAACGCCGTTTCCCTGAAGTACGGCGTGCCGATCGGGGGCGAGGATATCGACAAATTTGACGGCGACAACAGGCTGACCGTTGCCGAGGGCGGCGAGGAATTTGTCACCTACGGAAGCGACAAAAGCGAGCCGCCGTATCCGGGCGAAGTTGTCTACAAAGACAACGCCGGCGCCATCTGCCGCTGCTTCAACTGGAGAGAGTCCGTCAGAACTATGCTGACCGAAGAGACCACCAACGCTTTCATGATCATCGAGACCGTTGCCGGCGAGCGGGCAGACGTGCTGGACGCCGCGTTGGAGGAGATGAAGTCGCTGATCGAGAAGGAGCTGGGCGGCACTGTAACAAAGCACATTGCCAGCGCGGAGAATCCGGAAGTGGTAATCGCGGAATAACGAACAATGCGTACAGGGAAAAACAGGCGGCTGGATGTCGCATCAGATCAGAAAAAAGAAGAAAACAGAAAGCGCGCGGTCCGGATGACTGTGATATTCGGTGTTGTCGCGGTGATTCTTATATTGGCCATGATGGTCGAAGTGTATATGTAGCCCGGGTGCGGAACGCGCCCGCGGCGGATGAATCAGTGAAGCGCGCGGCGCAGAACGCGCCCGCGGCGTTTAAGTCAAGAAGGAAGAAAAAATGTCTGTAAGAAAACGGCGCATCGTCGTCAAGGTCGGAACGACGACTCTGACCAATGAACTGGGAAACAGCAATCTCAGAAACATGGAAAAGCTGGCCCGTGTGCTGGCGGATGTCCACAATCTCGGAAACGAGGTCATCCTCGTGTCTTCCGGCGCCATCGCGGTGGGCGCCCATAAGATGCGGCTCACGAAAAAGCCGGAATCGCTGCGGATGAAGCAGGCCGCAGCCGCTGTCGGGCAGTGCGAGAATATGTTTCTCTATGACAAGTTCTTCGGGTATTACGACAAAACCGTGGCCCAGATTTTGCTGAACGCGGAGGACATCCGGCAGGAGGAGAAAAAGGAAAACCTGACCAACACTTTTGAGGCGCTGCTGGAGCAGGGGATCATCCCCATCGTCAATGAAAACGACTCAGTCAGCTATTCGGAGATCGAATCCGATGAGAAACTCTTCGGAGACAACGACATGCTGTCAGCCGTAGTCGCGGTGCTGACCGGCGCGGATTTGCTGGTGATTCTCTCCGATATCGACGGCTTTTACGACAGCGACCCCAGGTTTTATAAAAACGCGCAGCTGATCAGCCGAATCGAGGAGATCACGGAAGAGACTTATAAGCTGGCTGGCGGCGCTGGCTCACGACGGGGTACCGGCGGCATGCGCACTAAGCTGCAGGCGGCCGAACTTGCCACATCCCAGGGCACCGCGACGCTGGTGACCAACGGTTCCCGTCCCGAATCCCTCTATGACATCATCGACGGTAAGAAGATCGGCACGCTGTTCGTGGCGCAGCGGTAAGACGCACGGGCGAGAGGCCCGCAAGCCGGATTCAGAAATCAGCAGAATAATAATGTAACGCCCCGGACTGCCTTTGCGGATGCTTATGAACGCTCCGCAAATGCAGTCCGGTTTTATTGGGCGAAATGATTTGGCGATTCAGAACGGCCGGCTCAGAATGGCAGCAGGATCCTGCGCATCAGGGAGGAGAGGCGGGCGGAATCGTACAGGTCGCCTTCAAAGGACCAGGTGAATTCCGTGTGCCTGACCGGCCGGCCGGGGAGTTCATATACTTCGAAATCCAGGTAGTCGTTCAGCCGTTTCAAAGCGTTTTCGGAATACTGGTCCAGCTGAAACGCGCCAAAATGCTCATGGATGGTGATGCCGCCCCTGAGGTTGGGAATCTTGAAATCCGCGAAGTAAGAATCATGGTCCGGGCGGTCCTGAGCGTAATCGGAATGGATGACGAGCCTGTCATCGTAGCGGTAAGGGATGCCGGCCTCTTCCAGCATAGAGCCAAATTTGGCTTCCGATTTCGACCGCATCCATATGCCTCCCGCCGTCGGATATTTTAGCTTTTCCGGGTAATAGGGATTTGGGGTATAGGGCTGCCGGATCCATTCATTCTGCTTTTCCGTGAACAGGACATGAAACAGATTCAGCCCGGATTCATGGAAACGCCTGAATTTCAGAATGCTTTTCTCATGATCCTCCTCGGGGCAGTACATATCAAAAAGCAGCTGCAGCGCGGAAACCGTTTGTTCTTCGAGCGTGGCCTGCCTTTGCAGAAACGCGCGGCGGGCGAGGGAATGAATCCTGGCCGGATCCTGACTGATCCCAATTTCCTTCTGCGTCCCTGTCGGAATGCAGCCGAAATGATACCCGCGGCTGCTTTTGTGAAGATACAGCCGTGCGTCTTCGAGCAGGGAAAGCTCTTGCTTTATCGAATCAAGCGAGGCTTTCGCCGCTTTCAGCATTTCATCCAGAATGCCCGAAAGCGGATGAAGCGAAAACGTCTGCAGGAGGCAGCTCTGATCCCGGACGCTGTCCTGCGCGGTGCGTGATAAAGGCAATGTGTTCATATCGCAATTATAATATGGAAAAATATGGAAGTCAAGAGTTTCTGGGTGTGGATTTGAAAGTTTCTTCACTGGTTGGCCTGGCTGGCGTTCTGGCTTACTGGCATTCTGGCTTTCTGGCGTTCTGTCTTTCTGTCCTCTGGCGTTCTGGCTTTCTGTCATCTGGCGTTCTGGCGTTCTGTCTTTCTGTCCTCTGGCCGTCAGTGCTTCCAAAAAACCTGCGAAACGGGTCTTTTTTGGAAGGCTGCTTCCAGGAATATGTTTTCAGAAGGAAATCTTGGAAGCGTAAAGGAAGGCGCCTGCCATTTATCTGTCTATACGCAGCTATTTTCGAGGATTTTGATCAGAAAAGCAGGATATCTGATGAAATCCGTTCCAAGATTAATGAATATCCAAGCGATCGTGGAACACCGCTTCCAGAAAATCGTCTTACAAAAGCAGTTTTGGAACACTGCTTCCAAAAAAACAGCCATTTGAGGAATTCTTGGAACGCAGAGCACTGAACTGCCTGCGCCGGAGGCAACGCCGGAGCCAGACAGCGAACTGAAGCGCCTGTTCAGAAGCCAACGCCGGAGCCAGACAGCGAACTGACGTGCCTGCGCCCCGCAGCCCC
>CADBRP010000122.1 GCA_902797095.1 uncultured Eubacteriales bacterium
CGAAAGGGATATACTTTCTTTTAGGAATAACACAGCCGGGCGGAGCATGGAGAATGCCCGCCGCGCAAAGGCAGGAAGGTCTGTTATGTCAAAACCGAATCTTACGCTGCTGGAGGGCGGAAAGAGCCTTCCGGTTTCAAAAATGAACATTTCGTTTCTCTCCGCCTATGTCACCGACACGCGCCTGATGGGCGTGCTGGCGGTCTGCGCCCGCTGGAGGATCGTACCCCCGACAGCGGACACTTCAGATCCGGATTCCGGAGAAACGCTGCACCAGTTTTTTTACATCGACTGTGAGGAGTCGGGATTTGAGACCTGCGACATCGTCCGCGGCGATACATATGAAGCCGACCGGCTGGAGCAGTCCATCGTCGGCGGCCTGGGCGCGGCCAAAATAGATCTTTCCGAGCGGGAGACGCGCCTGCTGATCCAGCGCTGGGCGCGCTTCAACTGCGACCGCGGCATCCCGATGCCGCCGGGTCCCTCCAATTACTCCTTTCTCCTGAAGCCGGCCCTTATCCCGACGCCCGAGGAAGCAGCCGACCTGATGGAAAAGATCTGCACGGAGATCGTCTCCGACGCCCAGCTGGTCAACTATTTCCTGATGCGGTGCTTCGGGCAGGATTACGAAGGCGCCCGCTGGCTCACCTCGTCCGGAGCCGGACAGCCTCCGGTCAGCAGCCCGAGGATCCCCCAGGATGTGTTCCCGCTTGATCTTTACAGCAGCTACCGATGCGCGACCTTCTGCCGCAACGAGATCACGCCCGGCAAAGTCTACGGCGACGGCTCCGCGGAATACATCTGCGAATCCCTCATAGAAATGGAAGGCCTTTACGACACCGTGATCTCCAAAGTCGTGGTTTCCGATCTGGAAGTCATCGGCCTTGAGCACATAAACAGTTTCCCCATCACGGAGACCGAATCCGCGCTGATACTCAAAAAAACAGAATTCGTCACGGTCTGCGAGGTCTTCCTTTCCGAGAAAGATCTCGACGACAACATTGACGAATTCATCCTGAGTTTTCACGCGACCGCTTCAGACTGCGAACACGGCCGTCTCTTCATGGTCTTCCGCGACAACAATGACCATGTGGACAGCTTCCATTTCCAGCTGAGCAACGACGTGAAGGGATTATATTTTCTGACGGATCATTCGCAGCTGATCCTGTGCGCGTACAGCCGCGAGGATATCCGCGAGCTGGAAAAGACCATCGCCGGGAGCATTCTCTCCCCGTACATCATTCCCAGCGCGCGTTATGAATTTCCCGAACCGATCCTCTATGAGTTCATGCAGAGCGATTTCGAGCATTTCGAAACGTTCCTCGAGATGCTCCGCGACGACGACTGAGCGTCCGCCGGCCGCCCCTGCCTTTACGCCAGCACCCTGTTCAGGTTCACCATCTCGATGGCGCCCAGCGCGCAGTCGTAGCCCTTGTTGCCGGCCTTTGATCCGGCGCGGGCGATCGCCTGCTCGATATTTTCCGTGGTCACGATGCCGAACATGACCGGCACTCCGGTCTTCAGGCTGACCTGCGCGATTCCCTTGGAAACCTCATTGCAGACATAGTCATAGTGGCTGGTCTGGCCGCGGATCACCGCGCCGACGCAGATGACCGCGTCGTATTTGCCGGATTCGGCCAGCTTTTGCGCGATCAGCGGAATCTCAAACGCTCCCGGGACCCAGACCGCTGTGATGTCGTCCTCATCCATCCCGTGACGGACCAGCCCGTCGATGGCGCCGCCCAGCAGCTTGTTCGTGATGATCTCGTTGAAACGTGACGCCACGATGGCGACCTTCATTCCTTCCGGCGCTACTACTTTACCGTTGATTACATTGATCTCTTTCATTTTCATTTCCTCCGTTATATTCCTGCTGCTTTTCGCGGCGTTTTTATACCTTCTCCAGAATGTGTCCCATCCGGGTCTTTTTCGTCATCAGATATTTGCGGTCGTACTTCTGCGGCTCCACCTCGATGGGCACCCGCTCGATGATCTCCAGCCCGAAATCGCCGAGGCCGTAGACCTTGTCCGGGTTGTTAGTCATCAGGCGCAGCGACTTCGCTCCGAGATCGCGCAAAATCTGGGCTCCGACCCAGTATTCTCTCAGGTCTGCCGCAAAGCCGAGCTTGATATTCGCTTCAACGGTATCCAGACCGCGCTCCTGCAGATTGTACGCCTTGATCTTGTTGATCAGTCCGATCCCGCGGCCCTCCTGGCGCATGTACAGAATGATGCCCCGGCCTTCCTTTTCGACCATGTCCATGGCCGTCTGCAGCTGCAGCCCGCAGTCGCAACGCATGGATCCGAAAGTGTCTCCTGTCAGGCATTCGGAGTGCACTCTGCAGAGCACGTTTTCCCCGTCGCCGATGTCGCCCTTGACCAGCGCCACATGGTGCTCGCCGGTGATGTCGTTGATGTATCCGTAAAGATCAAATTCACCGTGCCGCGTCGGCATCTTCGCCTTCGCCTCGCATGTCACATGCTTTTCATGGACGCGGAGGTAGTCCTGCAGTTCCTTGATGGTGACGAACTTCAGGCCGAATTTTTCAGCCAGCTCCCAAAGTCTGGGCGTGCGCATCATCGTCCCGTCGTCTTCCATTACCTCGCAGCATACGCCGCACTGGGTCATGCCGGCCAGCCGGAGCAGGTCAACGGTCGCTTCGGTATGTCCGTTCCTCACCAGCACGCCTCCGAACCGGGCGATCAGCGGGAATGTGTGTCCCGGACGCCTGAAATCCCCGGGTCTCGCCTCGGGATCCGCGCATTTCATGATCGTATAGGAACGCTCCGCAGCGGAAATTCCGGTTGTCGTATCGATATGGTCAACCGACACCGTGAACGCCGTCTCGTGGTTATCTGTATTTTCAGCAACCATCGGCGGCAGCCCGAGCCTGTTCGCGACCTCCGCGCTCATGGGCGTGCAGATCAGTCCCTTTGCGTGAACCGCCATGAAGTTGATATTGTCCTGCGTCGCGAACTCGCCCGCGCAGATCATATCGCCTTCGTTCTCCCGGTCCGGATCGTCCGTGCAGAGGATGATCTTTCCGGCCCGCAGGTCCTCGATCGCCTCCTCGATGGTGTTGTACTTGTACTTCCTTTTTTCCATTGCTCCTTATTCCTCCTGTATACTGCTTCCAGTTTTTTGTCTTTTATCTCAGCGCCTCCAGTTATCTCAGCGCCTCCAGCATGTCCATCGTGATGCCGCCCGCGCCTGCCTTTGCGTCCGCGCCTGCCTTTGCGCCCGCGGCCCCGGTCTCCGGGAGTCCCCCCGGCGCCAGGCCCAGCAGCTTCTCCACATATTTGGCGATAATGTCCGTCTCCAGATTGACGATCCCGCCTTCCTGCCGCTTAAGCAGCGTGGTCTCCTCGCCCGTGTGCGGGATCACCGATACGCTGAAATCCCGCGCGGTCACATCGGCCACGGTCAGGCTGATGCCGTCGATGGTGATCGACCCTTTTTCCACGATATAGCGCAGCAGCTCGGGCCCGGCCTCTATCCTGACGATCACCGCGTTCTCATCTCTTGTCATGGAGCTGATCCTTCCTGTGCCGTCAATGTGCCCGGAAACGATGTGCCCGCCGAATCTTCCGTCCGCCGCCATCGCCCGCTCAAGATTTACCCGGTCTCCCGCCGACGCGGATTTCAGGCTGCTCCGGCTTACGGTCTCAGGC
>CADBRP010000123.1 GCA_902797095.1 uncultured Eubacteriales bacterium
GCCTTTGCCTCATTGGTCAGCTTTACCCGGTAAGTTCCGGTCCGGTTCTCCAGAGCCGCTTTGTTCAGGGCCGCAAGGTCCTCCCCATCGACCTTCCATGTGTCGTTGCTGAAGGTATAGTTTTCCGGATCTTCGATTACTGCCTTCGGAGATGCTGCCTCGAGAAGCTGCGCTGCCGAAAGCGTCCCCTCATTCGGAAGGGTTCCGGTGATCCTGAAGGAATACCCTGCGCGGCTTCCTCCGTCATCAGTGTTTTTCACAACTCTGATCGACTGCTTTGGAATGACTCTGTTGACATGCGTGAACGAAACCGTTCCTCCGGGAGATACGGTCTTTACCTGTCTGCCGGTGACATCCGCGTATTCGGAGTCTTCCCCCAGGCTTTCATCCAGGCTGTACGTTCCTGCGGGGACTGTGACTGAAAGCGGCGTGCCGTCGCCTCTGACCCTGAGCCCGGAGTAAACGATGTTCGTATATTTCGTATTCCTCAAAGTGAACGTGAATGTGCTCTGGGTTTTGCTCCCGTCTTCAAGCTTCTTGACGATCTTTACCACCGACAGCTTCGGACTGTCGGTGACATTCTGCACCAGCGTCTGACCGTCGCTTTTCAGCGTCAGCGTGTACCATGTGCTGTTTTTTGCGAACCAGCTGTTCGTATCCGTTTCTGTCAGATAATACGTTCCGAGCCGCAGCCATCCGGACACTGATGAATTCCCGTTCTTGTCCAGGGTCAGCGTGGCGAGCTTTCTGGATGAGGTGGACCTGGCGCTGTAGAGGCCGTAACGTATCCCCGAGAAGTTATATCCCGCGGACATCACCTGCGCGCTGGCGCTCTTCTTCACGACCCTGGCTCTGCCCTGTCCGGCCCATTTCCAGACGACGAAATCCTGCGACTTATTGGTCGGATCGCCTTTGTAGACCACCATTCCGGGAGGGACCGACGCCTTCATCGCGGCGTCGTAGTGCTTCTTGCAGGCGCCGGATTTGACGTACGAGAATCCCTTCAGCTTCTTTGTCCCCGACGCGTACTGCATCAGCATGGTAAGATGCTTTCGCTTCGAGTCTCCGAGGGGCGCCTTTTCCCACCCCTTCACATGGCCCCAGTAGTACGCGATCTTCGCGTAGGGCGACGTGGCCGGAAGCTCCGTCAGTCTCGCGGTCCCGTTCTTAAGTTTCACGCCGAACTGGCAGCACACGCCTGACAGCTTCATGGAGGGGACCGTGAACTGTGTTCCCCCGTTCGTTCCGGTGTGTTTTGCGGTGTACGATGCAGTTACCGTCGCGGCGTACGCGTCTCCGGAAACAAAGCCCGCCGCCCCCATGCACCCTGACGCCAGCAGAGCCGCCGCCAGGAATCCGATGATCCGGCGTTTCCATTTTCCTCTGCCCCTGAAAAATTTTCTCCTCATAATCCTTTCTCCTTTTCCAATGAAAAAAGGGACGAAATCAACCGTCCCCGCGTTCAGCCCTTTCCCGGGCCTCTTCCGATGATACCATTATAATGATTGTAAAAGTGTGCTGCGGCTCATTTTCGGCGGGCCTCTTCCCGTGGTCACCGTGGCCGCAAAGGCAGGAAAATTTATTTCACAAAACAGTCTCCATTTCCCCTGTTCTGTGCTATAATACTTTTTGTTCCAGGTCCGTTAGCTCAGCTGGGAGAGCGTCTGGGTCACAACCAGAATGTCGGCGGTTCGAGTCCGTCACGGACCACCATTATAAAGAAAATAGAGACTGCAGCGCTTAAGCGGCAGTCTCATTTTTTTCGGATCATCTGTTTCTGTTACTTCAGTTTTTCGCCCGGGTACCGCTCAGGTTTTCGTTCATGCTTCCCGTCCTGAATCCCCGGATATCCAGCGCTGTATAAGCGAACCCGATACTGCGGAATTCTTCCCCGATCTTCTTCCGGGTTTTTTCCTCCATCAGCATGCCGAACTCCTCCGGAAGGATCTCGATGCGGGCCAGGTCCCCGTGGACGCGTACCCGGAACTGATGAAATCCCAGCTCATACAAAAGCTGTTCGGCGCGTTCGGCCATCCGCAGTTTTTCCCTGCTGATCCGGTCGCCATACGGGATCCTGCTGGCAAGACAAGCAAAGGAAGGTTTGTCCCAGAATGGGATCCCCAGCATTTTTGCCGTAAGCCGGATCTCTTCCTTTGTGAACCCGCACTCCTTCAGCGGGCTTCTGATCCCAAGCTCCCTGACCGCGGCCATCCCGGGGCGGTAATCCCCGTCATCGTCCAGATTGGAGCCCTCGATGACAGCCTTCGCGCCTTCACGCTCCGCGATCTCAAGAAACTGCCTGAGCAGCGCGCGCTTGCAGAGATAACAGCGGTTCTCCGGATTTTCCGCAAAGCCTTCGACCCTGAGTATATCCGGCTCCGCGATCACCTGGCGCACTCCCAGCATCCGGCAGAAATCCCTCGCTTCCTCTGTCTCACGGGCAGGGTTCAGGCAGGTCGACGCGGTCACCGCGACCGCCCTTTTGCCCAGCGCTTCCTTTGCCGCGTACAGAAGAAGGGCGGAATCAATGCCGCCTGAAAAAGCCACCGCCGCGCTCTCCATGGCGGCGATCCGTTCTTTCAATGAGTTGTATTTTTTCATCAGTTCGGAGTCTGTTTTTTTCATATGGGATCATCGTCCTTTCACCGGCCGCGCTCTCACCGGCAGTCCGACCTGCTTTTGCGCAGCATTTATCCCGCGTCTGTTATTTTATCCGATGACGCGCCGGTTTCCAAGTGCTCCTTACTTCCCTGCGGCCTGAAAATATGATATAAACGAATCATGAAACAGGATACCAGTCAGACATCCCGCGTCCGGACGATCACCGTAACGGTCGTCGTCCTGACCGCGTTCGCAACGGCTTTTTCAGGCAGCTCCCTGAATCTGTCCATCCCGTCCATCGCAGCGGACTTTCATGTCAGCGCGGCGTTCGCGGGATGGATGGTCACGATTTACGCGCTGTCTGTAGCCGCTTTTTCCGTGCCCTTCGGAAGGGTCGCCGACATCACCAGCCGCAAAACCATCCTTCTGACCGGAATCGCGATATTCGGAATCTGCTGCGGCATAAGCGCGGCGGCTGATTCTTTTTCCCTTCTCGTACTGCTGCGCTTCTTTCAGGGAATCGGCGCTTCCATGATCTTCAGCACAAACACCGCTGTCGTGATCGCCGCGTATCCCCCCAGCCAGCGGGGCAAGGCGATAGGCTCCGCGCTGGCCAGCACCTATGTCGGGCTGTCCTCCGGACCGGTGATCGGAGGGATCATGAACCATCATCTCGGCTGGAGGTCCATCTTTATTTTCACCTGCGTTCTCGTTGCCGCTGCCTTTGTACTGGCTGCAGCGAAGCTCCCCGATGAAAAAGCGGCGGTCAGGAACCGCCCGCTCGACCTGAAGGGAAATATCCTCTTCATACTGTTCATCATTCTTTTCATGTTCGGCCTGTCCCAGATCAGCGAATACGGCGTCTGGTCCTTCCTGATGGCCGCGGCCGGCCTTGCCTGCGGCATTATCTTCGTGATACATGAATTCCGGCAGGAGGATCCCGCGGTCGACGTGCGGCTGTTCCGCAGCAATATCGGATTCGGGCTGTCCAATCTGAGCGCGATGTTCAACTACGCTGTCACGATGGCCCTCAGTTATCTGGTTTCGATCTACCTCCAGTCCGCCCTGGGATTCACCTCTCAAAAGGCAGGACTGATACTTGTCTGCCAGCCTCTGCTCATGGCGGTCCTTTCACCGCGTATGGGCAGGCTTTCCGACCGTATTTCCCCGTTCACCCTGTCCTCCGCGGGCATGGCCGTCAGCGGGCTGGGGATCAGCACCTTCATCTTCGTGGGTGAACAGACCGATATCCGCCTGATCATCGCCGCCCTCGCCGTGACCGGCATCGGCTTCAGCATGTTTTCCTCCCCGAACACCAACGCCATCATGTCATGTGTGGATAAAAAGGATTACGGCGTAGCCTCCTCTCTGGTCTCGACCATGCGGACCATCGGCCAGACTGTCGGCATGGTCATCGTTACCCTGATCGTCTCTTCACAGCTGGGGAGCACTCCGCTCACAGAAGCTGCCCCGCAGGATCTGATTCGTGTAATCCACACCGCTTTCATCATCTTCGTGATCATATGCGGCGTCGGTGTCATTATCTCCCTGCAGCGCAAAAGGTCCTGACCCCGCGGTCCCATGGTCCTGCACGTCCCTACCGCCCCATGATCTTCCTCGCGGCAGCGATCCCGATCCGGTACGGAACGGGGCGCAGATGCCTGTCGGCTTCACGAAGCATGCTCCTGATGGGAATGCTCTGCGGACAATGCTTTTCGCATTTTCCGCATCCCGTACACAAAGTCGCGAAGCAGGCCTCCTTTCTGAGGCCGATATTCCGGGCGAATTCCTTTCTTACAGATCCCGGCCTGTTCTCGATGTACATCAGATTATAATAGTGGAAATAACCCGGGATATCCACACCTCCGGGACAGGGCATGCAGTAGGCGCATCCCGTGCATCCCACCTTCTCCTTTTCCCGGATGATCCCGCGGATCCTTTCAGTCAGC
>CADBRP010000124.1 GCA_902797095.1 uncultured Eubacteriales bacterium
GTAAGCCACATGGGCAGGTCGATGGAGTGGGGGCCTCCGTCCAGGAGAACGCCGCCGCCGTTGCCGGCCTTGCTTGTGTAGACGCCGTAAGCCGGAAGTCTTCTCGGACGAAGCTGAGAGGACTTGACGTAATAGATGTCTCCGAACACGCCGTCCTTCACCATCTGTTTCATTCTCATCGGAGCGGGGTTGTATCTCCATTGTGTGCCGCTTGTCAGCTTAAGGCCTTTCGCTTTGGCCGTGTCGACCATCTCGCGGGCGTCTTTGTAAGTAAGGGCCAGCGGCTTCTCGCAGTGAACATGCTTGCCGTTGTTGAGGGCGAGCATCGTGATATCGTGATGGGACGGATTCGGCGTGCAGACGTGGATGACGTCGATGGACGGATCCGTGCAGACTTCCTTGTAATCCGCATACACGTTCGCGTCAGTAAGGCCGAGGTCAGCCTTTGCCTTCTCCGCTTTGGCCGTGTCAATGTCGCAGATCGCTGTAATCTTTACGTCTTCCCGCTTAAGGAGCGCAGGGATATGTTTTGTAGTAGCAATAACACCGATTCCGATAACACCAACGTTTAAAGTCTTCATAATAATCCTCCTTTTAATTTAAGATATAGTTTAATTAACTTGCGTTCCGTATCGCTGAGGCCATCAGATGCTGCGGAGAAGCTCTGCGGATCTTCTGACTTTTTCTTCCCGGTCTGAGAAGGTAAAGAATTCCAGTCCGAAGTACCTGTCATAGCCGGTTTCCTTGATGACTTTAAGGACATAGCGGTAATCAACTTCGCCGGTCGTGATCTCGCAGCGCTCCGGGACTCCGGCTCCGTGGATATGGCCGATCCACTCGATGTTCTCTTTAATGGTCTTCGTGATATTGCCTTCGATCTGCTGGAAGTGGAAGATATCATACAGCATCAATATATTCTTGCTGCCGACTTCCTTGAGGATATCAAAGGCTTCTTTTGAATCCCGGAAGAATTTCCCGCTAAGCGGCTCGACAAGGATCGTCAGGCCGGCTTCTTCCGCGAGAGGGGCAAGCTGCTTGAGGCCTTCGACCATCGCCGCGTGGACATCTTCCCTTGCGGCATCCGCCGGGTAGAAGTCATCGCTGATGATAAGGTTCTTTGTGTTAAGCATCTTCGCGGCCGGAATGCTTTCCTTGAACCCCTTGATGAATTCGTCGATCTTATCAGGAGTGCCCCAGAGTTTGCCGTTTTTTTGGCAGATGGCGAGAATGTCGATCCCGGTTTCCTTCGACTTCCCGGCGATGCCCTCAAGGTCCCTGCCATCGAAGTCAAAGAACTCAATAGCGCTGAGGCCGTTCGCTTTTGCCAGCTCCATTGCGCTGCCGAGGCCTTCCGCATCCGGCCAGACAGGGCCGTGCTCACCGGGGGCGACGAACATTATGTCTGCACACATACTGTACTTCATTTCTCTTTCTCCTTTAAATTCAGCTGTTATTGCCTGTGATCGTGAGGTCGCTTCAGTTGGTGTGTCTTGCTTTTGATGGTTTAATGATAGCAGGACCCAAAACGCCATGCGCCCGAATATGAAATAAATGTATTCAAAATCGATACTAATATTCCTAAAATGAAAACCTTTTCTTGTCTCCAGCCGATAGCTCTGTTATATTCAAAGAGGACAAAGCCGTAAAAAGAAAAGTCAAGGATGAGGAGGGGGAGAGAATGAATGTTCTGCAATGCCTGACAGAATTGTATAACTCCCAGGATATCGACAGCGTTTATCGGAAACTTGCACTTAAGATCCTGGGGAACCTGGATCAAATGAAACGAGTTACTATCTATGACATTGCGGAGTTGACCAATTCTTCCAGGACGACTGTGTGGAGGCTCGTGCAGAAGCTCGGGTATGACAGTTTTTCGGATTTTCGCTATGCCCTGCAGTCCGCGGCTTCTCAATATACGTACTACAACAGAATGGTCGAACAGAGAAAAAGCGTGTCGGGAGAAAAACTGGTCTCCGAAATAGCGGGCCAGCTCACGGAAGTTCGTAAGATGGTAGAGGAGCAGTTTTCGGCAGAGGAGATCGATGAGCTGGTTGATGAAATATCAGATTCTTCCAAAGTGCATTTCTATCTGCCTTTTCGCACTTCTTTCGTTTACTCCTTCCAGCAGAATCTTTGGATCGACGGAAAGAATACAGAATGTCACTGTCTGATTCCCGATATGATGACTGCCACACAGTATCTGGATGAAAACTCTATCACTATCATCAGTACGATAGAATACGCAGAGACACAGGATATGACAAGAGTGTTTGAAGAAGTCAGCGGGAGGGGCAGTGCGATCTGGCTGGCCGGGAGCGCGGAATCCAGATACTCCGATTACGCAGACCGCATACTGCTGTCCTCAAAAATAAAACCGGCTTCCTGGATCATCGCATTTGAATGCTACATACTCATGCTAAGCGAACGATATAGAGGGAAATACATAGATAATTGAGAGGTGAGATAAAAGAAAAGAGTCCGGATCATCCAGACTCTCTTTTTCTGGAGCATATGGGATTCGAACCCATGACCTCCACAATGCCATTGTGGCGCGCTCCCAGCTGCGCTAATACCCCGTACGCTA
>CADBRP010000125.1 GCA_902797095.1 uncultured Eubacteriales bacterium
ATGCCCACCAGGGATACGAACTTGATCTCCGGGTGGGAAAGCAGAGTCCTGCGGATCTCTCCTTCGCTGTGTCTGTCCGCGGAAATCCGGAACAGCATTTTGCTGAAATCATAATTGAGCATACGCACTGCCTTTCATATGTTTCGTGTTTCAAAAGCAGAACATTCCCGAATTGAGGGTTCGGGAATGTCTTTGTTATATACGCATCGTTTTCATTCTCTGGACCCATTTTATTTGGAAAGCATGTTCAGATACTTTTCCAGTTCGTCCATATACTGCCCGTACTTGTCCCACTTGCCGTCCTTGATGGCATCCTGGGCTTTGTCATAGGCTGTCTGTGCTTTCTCGATCAGCTGCGCCTGGGTCAGCGTCTGATCAGAGTTTCCTGAGCCGGACGGCTGCGCCGCGTCCTGACTGCCTTTGCTGTCGTGGGCGCTGCCCTCTCCGAAGAGGGAGTTCAGCGCTTCGGCAAGCGTTGTCTCGTAAGCGATCTCATCCTTGTACACTACGATGACCCGCTTGACCTCCGGGATACTGGAGTTCGAAGCCTCCAGGTAAACCGGCTCGACATAGAGCAGGGAATCCTCAATCGGAATCGTGAACAGGTTTCCTCTGCTGTAGGTGGATCCGGAGGATTTCCAGAGGGAGAAGTCCTTTGAAATATCCGTGTTCTGGTCGATCTGGGCTTCCACCTGCATCGGTCCGTAGACGATCTTGCTCTTCGGCATCTGATACAGCACCAGATGTCCGTAATGCTCTCCGTCGTTTCTCGCTACCAGAAGACCCATCAGGTTGGTCTTGTTCTTCGGCGTGAACGGGATGGAGTTTACGAATTCCGCGGACTTCTCGCCCGGCAGCTTCATGATGTAGTAGTTCGGCTCCATCGCCTGCTCTTCTGTGCCGTAGATCTCATTGGCGATCTGCCACATATCCTCGTTCTGGTAGAAGACCTTCACATCGTTCATGTGGTATCTCTGGTAGATCTTCGCCTGAATATCCAGCAGCGTTCCCGGATATCTGATGTGAGCCTTCAGCGGCTCCGGCATCTCGCTGATATCCTTGAACAGCTTCGGATAGATGCTCTTGAATGTCTGCGCGATCGGATCGTCCGGATCTACGATGTAGTAATCTGTATCTCCGTTGTAGGCGTCGATCACTACCTTGATGGAGTTTCTGACGTAGTTGACGTCAGTTTCCTCGCTGTAGGGCTCCGAGTAAGGATACCTGTTGGTAGCCGTGTACGCGTCCACGATCCAGTAAAGGTTGCCGCCCTCTGTCACCATGTACGGATCCTTGTCGTAATCCAGATACGGCATGATGGTCCGCACTCTGTGCATGATGTTTCTGTTGATCAGGATCTTCGAGCTGGTCTTGATGTTGCCGGAAACCAGCATCTTCAGGCTTCTCTCCCTGACGGAGAACATCAGTCTGGTCAGCGGGTTCATCTTGATTCCGGCCTCGCCGCTGTACTGGATGTATTTATTGCTGTTGCCGTCCGGATAATCGAATTCGTCCTCGGAGGTGTTGACCAGAACATAGTCGTTGGTCATCTCGCCGAAATAAATGGACGGATTGGTGATCTGCACATCCACGGAGGAAACCGGCGGAATGCTGTCAATCAGCATATCCGGCTGGCCGCTGGCCGTGATCTTGTCTACACGGGAAAGCGTAACGCCGTAGCCGTGGGTGTACTTCAGATGGCGGTTCAGCCATGTGTTGCTTATCTTTTCCTCATCGATCTCACGGGACGCGATGAATGTCTGCGTATAGTCCCCGTCGATCGTGTATCTGTCTACGTCAACGTCGTTGAACGTATAGTACGGTCTGATACTCTGCGTCTGGTTGTAGAAGGTCTTTGCCGGAGAGTAGTCGTTGATACGGATGTTGGAGATGGTCTCCTCGTTCTTCGCGATGTCCGCGCTGGTCAGGTTGTAGTTGGCCGCGAAGGATTTCATGTCCACGGTATCAAGGCCGTACGCGTACTGCGTGACTTCGATGTTTCTCTCCAGGTATTTGCTCTCCTTGTTGATTTCGTCCGGCTGCACGACCAGGCTTTGCACGAGCATGCCCGCTCCGGTTCCCGCAATGCCGACGACGACCATGAGCAGCGGAATGATGATCGCGGGCTTCACGCGCTTCTTCGCGATGCCGATCGCGCATCCGATTGCCGCGAGTACGGAAAGACCCATCAGGATCCGGTACATCCAGAGGGTTACCCTGACGTCCGTAAATCCGGCGCCGTAAACCACTCCGGTGCTGCCGAAGAGCAGGTCAAACTGCTTCAGGGCGAAGTATACGCCGATCATCAGGAAAAACAGCACGCCGACGATGATCAGCTGAGTCCGCGCGATATGCAGCAGGATGTGGATGTTCTGATTGTCGATCTGCTGCTTCTTTGTCTTTTTCTTCCCTCCGCCGAACGGACCCTTCGGCCCGCCGAACTGCTTCGTGAATTTCCCGAACATGTCGTTGATCTCACTGAAGGGATTGTTGTCGTCGTTGATGTTTCCGCCGGTGTAGCGTTCCTCTTCCTCTTCTTCATACGCGAACTGCTCGTCTTCGGTTTCGGGCTCCGCCGCCACCTGCTCGAAGATCTTCGGCGTTCTGACAGTCAGAAGCACCATATAATAGATAAAAGTGAGCAGCGCAAAAGCCACGATCAGCAGGATCGCCATCGCGTTGAGCTCCTCTATGAAGTTCAGTTTGAAAACATAGAAAGAGATATCCTGCTTGTACAGCGGATCCTTGATCGAAAAGTCAGTGCTGTTTATGAACTGCAGCGTCTGGAACCAGAGCCGCGTCACGGAAAAATATGTGGTGACCGCGCCGAACGCTCCGGCCAGTCCCCACGATATCAGATTCAGCTTTCTGTGGTTCGTCTCCTCCTCCGATTCTACCTTTTTCATATATCCCCGCTTCAGGAACTTCAGGTAGACATACGCCAGGAAGGTGACTATTACAAAGACAGGCACGCCGATCTTTAACTGAGTCAGCAGCTTTGTCAGGAATACAGAAACATATCCCAGCTCACGGAACCACATGAAATCCGTGATCCATCCGATCAGAGCCACAAAGAGCAGGATGATCAGAAGCACCACGATAACGACCCCTTTAGGGCCTATCCCCCGCTTCTTCTTCTCATTGACCTCTTCCAAATCCGGTACCTCCTTTATTCAACGCCTCCATCAGCCGGTGATCAGCTGGATAAGGCTGTTCAGAATATTGTCGATGAATTCCGCGGCACCGCTGGTCGGCGCTGCCATCTTGATGCCGATTCCGGCAAGCTCCAGAGCAAAGATCAGGCAAAGCAGGATCAGGATGATCATGAGAACGACTCTTCCGGCGCCGCCCTTGCGTACTTCTTCTTCCTGTTCGAAATCATCGCCGTCGTCAAAGAAGTCCTCTTCCGCCGCTGCCTTTGCAGCCTTCTTCTGCGCCTTCGCCTGGCGTTTCGCTTCCTTCGCTTTTTCTTTTTCCAGTCTCTTCAGTTCCTTCGCGGAAAGCTGCTTCTCCGGTTCCTTCACCGCTTCAGCCTTCTTAGCCTCTTCATCGTTGGCCTCCTGGAGCTTCCTCAGCTGCTCGGCCTCCTTCGGATCGAATCCTTCCTTTTCAGCGGAGATGCTGTCAAGGCTGGATTTCGGCATGACCATGGTGTCCTCAAGTCCCGGATTGTCCGAAATCATTTCCGCAGGCTCAAATGCCAGTTCCTCTGCCGGGGCAGGCTCAAATGCCAGCTCTTCCGCCGGAGCAGGCTCAAATGCCAGCTCTTCCGCCGGAGCGGGAACTTCCTTCTGTTCTTCAAATACGCTCTCTGCCAGATCCGCGGCCATCTCCTGCGGCAGCGGAGCTACAGAATCATGCTGCGCGCGGATGTTGTCTGTCACGCTTGCGAACTGGCTGAGAAGATCGTCGATATCCTCCAGCGCTCCGTCAAGTCTTGCCTTTGTATCAGCGGGAGCCGAAACTGTGCTGTC
>CADBRP010000126.1 GCA_902797095.1 uncultured Eubacteriales bacterium
CAGATCCGCCTTTACAGAGAAGCCCTGCGGCATGCGACAGGAAAGGAAGTCAAAGAATCCTGGCTGTACCTGTTCAGAAGCGGGACGCTGCTCGCTGTAGAATGATGAACCGCCCCGCGCGTAAAGAGTGACGCTGGGCTCCTTGCATAAAAAAAGGGACTGCGGCATTTGCTTCACAATGCTGCAGTCCTTTGTTTTTCTGAGTTTCAGGTCAGGCGCCTTTGGTGCCTTTGCAAGCGGCCCTGAACGGTTTACAGGAAGAAGATCACTGTATCGATCAGGAACGTGGGGATCAGGATGGCCAGGGACCATACCATGTATCCGAAGAAACTGGGCATCTTGATGCCGTTTTCTTCCGCGATGGATTTGACCATGAAGTTCGGCGCATTGCCGATGTATGTGTTGGCTCCCATGAAGACCGCGCCGGCGGAGACCGCCATCAGGATCTTAGGCGCTACAACGCCGACTGTCGTGGCAACACCTTCGGTGAATCCGACGGATCCCGCGGTGGTCAGGAAGACCAGATAGGTGGGCGCGTTGTCCAGGAATGAACTCAGCGCGCCGGTGATCCAGAAGAACTGCCAGGGCTCTGTCAGGCCGAGGGAAGCTCCGTTCGCCTTCAGGATAGCAAGCGCCGGGATCATCGTAAGGAAGATGCCGATGAACAGCTTAGCGACTTCCGCGATAGGAGCGAATGTGAAGCTGTTGAGCTTGCGCGTGGACTTCTTCGTCGTCTTCATTGAGAGGAAGGCGGCGATCAGGATGATGACCATCTGAATGATGCTGTTCCAGGGAAGCAGTACGCCTGCGATGGAAATGCCGTTCAGCTCTCCGGTCGCGGGATCAAAGAATCCCGGAACACCGGCGAGGATGCCGTTAAGTATGACAGCGCCGACGATCATCAGGATAAAGATGAAGTTGTGCGCGCCTTCGATGCTCAGCGGAGCGTCGAATTTACGGTTGATATAGACAGTTTCTCCTGAGCCTTCCCTGCGTTCCTTTTTCAGGAAGTGGCGGTCGATCACGATATACGCGACTGTAAGGATCGCCAGGTTCAGGATCATCATGGGCAGCAGCCGCATGGTCCAGAAGAACGGAACGCTGCGCAGGAAGCCGAGGAACAGCGGGGGATCGCCGACCGGAGTCAGGCATCCGCCGATATTGGCAACCATAAAGATGAAAAATACAATCGTGTGGGCCTTGTGAGTCCGCCAGTCGTTGGCGCGGATGATCGGACGGATCATCAGCATCGCGGAACCAGTTGTTCCGATCCAGCTGGCGAGCAGAGCTCCGATCAGGAGCATGATCACATTGGTCTTCGTGTCACCGGCCAGATCGCCCTTCAGCACGATGCCGCCGCTGGCGACAAAAAGGCCGAACAGAAGGATGATGAACGGCAGGTAATCAAGAAGCACGGTTTCCAGAACCTGGAAAACGAGGATGTGGCCGCCGTATACGAATCCGAATGGGATAAGAAACAGCAGCGCCCAGAACAGAGCGGCATGAAGCTGATGATGCTCCCACCACTCAGGCTTCACCAGAGGGAAGATGGCGATGGACAGAAGCATTCCCACGAAGGGGAGGCAGCTCCAGATTGGAATGTGTTCGCCAAGATTCTCATGAGTTACTTCCGCCGCGAAGGAAAACGCAGGAAAAACAATGAGAAGCAGGGCAGCAAGGGCAGTAACTTTCAGGAATCGAACATGTCTCATCTAGGGACCTCCGGTTCTAAGAGCAATTGAAAAAATGATGTCATATGTAATTAACATTGTCTCACAGATGGAGCTTTTTTTCAATAAACAAAAATGTATGTTTTCTGTTTTATCCCCGGAGAACCCCGTCACAAATCCGCCGGATTATTTTTTTAAATGGTTCGAAATATCTGTTGACAAGCGCATGACATGGTGGTACATTAAAAATGAAGTTAGCACTCGCACATAAAGAGTGCTAACAACAGGAGGGCCAAAATGGATATGACAGAAAGAAAACTGAAAATCTTGCAGGCCATCATATCGGATTTCGTAAGAACCGCGGAGCCCGTTGGCTCCAGGACGATCTCAAGGAATTACGAACTTGGGATCAGCCCGGCTACGATTCGGAATGAGATGTCGGACCTTGAGGAGATGGGATATCTGACCCACCCGCATACATCCTCCGGAAGAGTGCCTTCAGAGAAGGCCTACCGGCTGTATGTAAATGAGATGATGGGAAGGAAAGAACTGTCCGCGGATCAGAAAGAGGAGATTGCCCGCAGGCTTTACGATAATGTAACCGAACTGGATAACCTGATCGAACGCGCCGCTCATGTGCTTTCGGAAATCACGAGCCTGACTGCCTTTGCGCTGAGCCCCGCCAAGGAGATGGAAAAGCTTCGGTACATCGATCTGATTCCAGTGGATGAGCGCACGGTAGTGCTGATGATCGTTTCCGAGAGCGGCAAGGTCTCGAATACGGCGGTGCAGCTTGACCGTCCGGCGTCGGAGGAAACGCTCCGCATCCTCGCAAAGAACATGACCTACAATTACAGCGGGAAGACACTTTCTGAAGCGCTGAGGAGCGATATCATCCGGAATTTCCGCGAGGACGCCGAAGCCATGGCGATGTTTGAAAACAATATCGTGCCGGGATTTCTGCGGACTCTGGAGAACATGCTGAACGTCAACCTGTATATGGACGGCCTGAGCAACATATTCTCCATACCGGAGTACAGCGATATTGAAAAGGCGAAGGGCTTCTTCGATATCATCAACCGGAAGGAGGAGATCAGGAAGAAGCTGATCGAGCGTGATGACGGAATCATCATTACGATCGGCGGAGAAAACCAGGATGCGGATCTGGCGGAATGCAGCGTTGTTACCGCGACCTACCATGTTGACGGCAAGCTTGTCGGCAAGCTGGGCGTAATCGGGCCCACGCGTATGAAATACGATGAAGTCACGTCGGTGGTTGAATACCTGACAGACAATATTAGCAAAGCATTTATGATTACAGGAGGAGACTGATATGTCCGCAGAGACAGACGGAATCAGAAAGGAAGACATCGCGGCTGAAGCTGCGGCAGAGCAGGCGGATCAGGAAGACGCAAAGGCGGGACAGTCCGCTGAAGCGGCAGAAACTCCGCGGGAAGACGCCGCTGAAGACTCCGGGAAAGAAGCAGAGGCTTCAGAGAACGGGGAAGCGGCGGAGGAAAGCCGGAAAGAGGAAACGGCCGAGTCTGATGACAGCCGGTATCTGAGACTTCTGGCGGAATTCCAGAATTATAAAAAAAGAGTTGAGAAAGAAAAAACAGATCTTTATTCCTACGCCAACGAAAAGATCATGGCCGAGCTGCTGGAGGTTCTGGACAACTTCGAAAGAGCTCTGGAGCAGGGCGGCACTGATGGATTTGAGGAAGGAATGAGACTGATTTTCACACAGCTGGTCAATGTCCTGAGCAAGGAGGGGCTGGCTGAGATATCCGCGCTGGGTGAGGACTTCGATCCCAACGTACATAACGCGGTAATGACGGAGGATACCGAGGAATACGAAAGCGGCAAGGTCTCCGGCGTAATGCAGAAGGGCTACACACTGAACGGCAGGGTCATCCGGCCGTCCATGGTGAAAGTCGCCAACTAGCCGCTTGAAAAATAATCAATAACAAGGAGGAAATGAGAAATGGGAAAGGTAATAGGAATCGATTTAGGAACCACGAACTCCTGTGTTGCGGTTCTGGAAGGCGGAGAGCCTACCGTTATCACCAACGCAGAGGGTAACAGAACAACACCGTCCGTCGTAGGATTTGCGAAGAACGGCGAAAGACTGGTCGGAGAGACGGCCAAGAGACAGGCGATCACAAATCCTGAGAGAACGATCGCTTCTATCAAGAGACATATGGGTGAAGCTTATGATATCCAGATCGACGGCAAGAAGTACACTCCGCAGGATATCTCAGCGATGATCCTGGCCAAGCTGAAGGCGGATGCTGAAGCTTATCTGGGCGAGCCCGTTTCCGAGGCGGTCATCACAGTACCGGCTTACTTTACGGACAGCCAGAAGCAGGCGACAAAGGACGCGGGAAGAATTGCGGGCCTGGATGTCAAGAGAATCATCAACGAGCCGACAGCAGCGTCCCTGGCTTACGGCCTGGACAAGGATGATACATCCCAGAAGATCCTGGTCTATGACCTGGGCGGCGGCACATTCGATGTCTCCATCCTGGAGCTGGGAGACGGCGTATTCGAAGTACTGGCTACGAACGGCAACAACAAGCTGGGCGGAGACGACTTCGACGAGGCTGTCCTGAATTACATGGCGGATACATTCTCCCAGGAGAACGGTATCGACCTGAGAGCTGACAAGATGGCGATGCAGAGACTGAAGGAAGCGGCTGAGAAGGCCAAGAAGGAACTGTCCAGCGCGCAGACCACAAACATCAACCTGCCGTTTATCACGGTCAGCGAGAACGGTCCGCTGCACATGAACATGGATCTGACCAGAGCCAAGTTCGATCAGCTGACAGCAGGTCTTGTAGAGCAGACCATCGAGCCGATGAGAAAGGCCATGGCGGACGCGGGCGTTACCAACAGCGATCTGGCCAAGGTCATCCTGGTCGGCGGCAGCACCCGTATTCCCGCTGTGCAGGACGCAGTGAAAAAAGTGACCGGTAAAG
>CADBRP010000127.1 GCA_902797095.1 uncultured Eubacteriales bacterium
ACTGAAGGGATATTCCCCGGTCTGGCTGCTGTGCCATACCGGATCCGGCAGCCGTGCGCTGGCGCAGCGCCTGTGCCTGTCGGGGCTTGACGCGGGAGTGATTGAAGGCGGCTGGCGTTCTTATCTGGTACGGCAGCTGGAGACGCTTTCGGCGGAGGAAAGTCCGGAAGCACTGGCTGCAAGACGTTTGCGGGCAGAAAAAAGCCTGATCAAAAAATACCGGAAAGAGATCTGGTCGCAGTTTACGAAAGCGGTCCGCGATTATGAGCTGATTCAGGAAGGAGACAGGGTTGCCTGCTGTATATCGGGAGGAAAGGATTCTTTCATGCTCGCAAAACTTCTGCAGGAACTGCAGAAGCACGGACCGGTTTCCTTTGAATTGATTTTCCTTACCATGAATCCCGGCTATAATGAGGAAAACTGGAGAATAATCCGGAATAACGCGAAACTGCTGGGCATCCCCCTGACCGTGTTTGAGACGCAGGTTTTTGACGCGGTGGCAGGCATTGAAAAGAATCCCTGTTACCTGTGCGCCAGAATGCGGCGCGGATACCTCTACAACAATGCCCGGCAGCTGGGATGCAATAAGATTGCACTCGGCCATCATTACGATGATGTGATCGAGACGATCCTGATGGGGATGCTCTACGCCGGCAAGATCGAGACCATGCTGCCGAAACTGCACAGCCAGCATTTTGAAGGAATGGAGCTGATCCGTCCGCTCTATCTGGTACGGGAGAGGGCGGTCAGAGCCTGGAGAGACTACAACGGCCTTCACTTTATCCAGTGCGCCTGCCGTTTTACGGAGAATACGGCCTCCTACGGGGCACAGAAGGAGTCAAAGAGAGCGGAGGTCAAGAAGCTCATCGCCCGGCTCGCGGAAAAGGAGCCGGTGATCGAAGCCAATATTTTCCGGAGTGTGGAGAATATCAATCTCCGGACAGTGATGGCCTGGCGGAAGGACGGGAAGTCATACAGCTTCCTGGATGATTATGACCTGCAGGGTACAGTTTCAGATTGATTTCTGCTTTCGTCATATTCTGATTCAAACGCCGGAAGTATGCTCTGCAAAAATCTTATAAATAACTCCGACAGCCTGACTTCTGGCGCCGCAATCATATTCTGAGTCTATATAAAAAATGAGCAGATAAAAACCCCTGCCTTGCGATACTGCAAGGCAGGGGCAGGGTTTTTATACGACAAAGTCATCCTGGACGGCTCGGTCCAGCCTCCAGATGCGCATGGACGCATTGTCGGACAGGACAAATCCGTTTTCACCCGCGGTCGGGAAGATCCTGGAAGAGAAGACGGCGTCACCATTATTGACGAAAATCTCCACAGAGCTCCGGTCGATGAAGATTCTCATATGGGAAAGCCGGTTTTCAAGGGAATGTTCCCTGATCTCGCCCATGGATTCATTGAATCTGCGGTCGACGCCGCTGCGGTCGACTGTGACCATCCTGCGGTCATCATCATAATGGATGTCCAGCCCGCCGCTTCCGTCCTGATGGCTGAAGAGCTTCAGGTCAAGGTCGCCGCCCCCGGAAAGGACCTCGAGCTCACAGGTCCTGGGAAGAACGCCCGGCTCTGGATCAAGCTCCTCCATGCGCAGGGCTTTCAGATCTGCCAGCGGTTTCTGGATGAGTCTGCGTCCACGGACGGTCAGCTCTCTGGGCATCGTAAGGCAGCCCTGCCAGTCCTCCTCATCCGTCGGGTAGGAGGAATCAGGAAGTCCCATCCAGGCGGTCAGGACAGCGTAATCGCGGTCTTCGATATTGGCGGCGCACTCTGCGGCATAGGAATCAAAACCGAAATCCAGTACATGAAAGCTGCCGGACGGCGTAAAAGTCAGGGTATCCCAGTCCATATTGCCGAGAATATAGCCGTTATGATTGGTATTTTCTCCCCTGCCGGGAAGCTTTATATGCTGCGGGCAGAAGAGAAGTACGTCCTGTCCGCTGATTTTTTCAATGGAGGGACACTCCCACATGCCGCCGAAGTCTTCAAAACCGGGAACTTTCAGCTGTCCGGCGAACTCCCAGCCGTCCAGCAGGGCGGGAGAGCGGTAGATGATGACGCAGCCTTTTTTGTCCATGGTCTGTGCGCCGATAATGATAAAATATTCTTTTTTCTCCGGGACATAAATAATCTTCGGATCCCTCTGGTGCTCCGTGTAATCCGGGCTGGGTCCAAAGAGCGGCCATGGAAGCTTGGCGCGCCTTCCGTCTTCGTACAGCTTGACCAGGCAGGTGTAGGAGATGCGCTTCCAGTCCGGATCCCTGTGGTTTCCGGTATAGAAGAGACAGACGGAATCTTTCCCTGGAAGAGCAGAGCCGGAGTAAGCCCCTTTATTGTCATATTCGGAATCCGGGCTGATGCATATGCCCAGATTTTCCCAGTGGATCAGGTCCGGAGAACTGGTATGGTACCAGTATTTCAGCCCGTGAACGGCGCCCCAGGGACACCACTGGTAGAACAGGTGCCAGCTGCCGTTGTACCATACAAAGCCATTCGGATCATTCAGTAAACCCGTGACAGGCTGAATATGGAAAATCTGCCTGTAATCGGAGCGCGCGGTCCGCTCATGAAGCGTGCGGATTTCTTCAGGCGACTCCAGCACCCTGTAACGTTCTTCTTTGGTCCATTCTTTCATAAATGTTCCCCTTTCCTGCTGAAAAGACGAGATACGTCCCTGTCAATTTCGTCATGGCTGAACTGCGCCAAGGCGCAGGGCAGCTTAGCTGCCGGACTTCATTTTTCGCCCGCGGACCTGTGCTCCGCTTCAGTATCATTGAGGCCGCTTTCTGCGGCCGGAACGGGTTCTGGCCTGATTATAGCATGCCATGAGAAAAAAGTGGCGATAACATTCCGGAACCGGGGAAGGCTGTTCACTGTCTGACGGAGCCTGACCGGTAGGAATTTCGGCAGTCCCGAAAATATCAGGAAAGCAGATCAGAGTCAGATCGGAAAAAGGTTGACAAGCTGGTTTGCAGATCTTATAATGCACATTAAGCAAGAAAACCTAGTAAATTAGTATGAATACGAGGAGGACAGTCTTATGGGTAAGGTCTATGCAAATGCCGCGCAGCTGATCGGGCGTACACCGCTTGTGGAATTCACTAATTTCGGAAAGAAGCTTGGCCTGGAGGCTAAGATCGTCGCCAAACTCGAGTACTTTAACCCGACCGGTTCGGTTAAGGACAGAATCGCGAAAGCGATGATAGAGGATGCAGAGCAGAAAGGCCTGCTGAAGGAAGGCTCCGTCATTATCGAGCCGACCAGCGGGAATACGGGGATCGGACTTGCTTCCATAGCGGCGGTCAAGGGATACAGGATTATTCTGACCATGCCTGAAACGATGAGCGTAGAGCGCAGGAATATCCTGAAAGCCTATGGCGCGGAGATCGTTCTGACAGAAGGATCCCGCGGCATGACAGGCGC
>CADBRP010000128.1 GCA_902797095.1 uncultured Eubacteriales bacterium
ACGATGATGACAGTGCTGTCCGCCGCCGCTGACCGCAGCGCTTTCCGCAGCGCCTTGTCCGTGCTGAAATCCAGCGCGCTGAAGCTGTCGTCAAATATCAGGACGCGAGGCTTTCTGACCAGCGCCCGGGCGATGCTGAGCCTCTGCTTCTGCCCGCCGGAAACATTCCCGCCGCCCTGCGCCACAGGATCGTCAAATCCAAGCTCCCTTTCCTGTATGAATTCCATCGCCTGCGCTGTTTCCGCCGCCGAGACCAGCGCGGGCAGATCCGCATCAGGATCCCCGTAACGAAGGTTTTCCGCGATCGTTCCGGAGAAGAGCGTTCCTTTCTGCGGAACAAGCCCGATCATCCCGCGCAGTTCCCTCTGCGCGAGGTTTCTCACATCATGCCCGTCCACCAGGACTCTTCCCTCCGTGACATCATAAAATCTGGGGATCAGCTGGATCAGCGTGGATTTCCCGCTTCCGGTGCCGCCGATTATCGCCGTGGTCTTCCCGGGTTCAGCAGTAAAGCTGATTCCTTTAAGCGCGTTCTGCTCCGCTCCCGGATAAGCGAATCCTGCGTTTTCAAATGTTACGACGCCCTTCGGGTCTTCAATTTTCTCCGGCGTTTCCTTATCGGTCACGCTCAGCCTGATCTCAAGTACCTCGTTGATTCTGTGGGCGGAAACCATCGCTCTGGGAATCAGAATAAAGATCGCCGTCACAAACAGGAATGACATGATCACATGCATGGCGTACTGCAGATAGGCGAGCATGTCACCGATCATCAGCTTTTCCGCCTCCACCAGATGCGCGCCCGCCCATACGATAAGGACGCTGACCGCGTTCATGACAAAAAACAGGGCCGGCATGAGAAATGACATCGCCCGGTTGATGAAAATATTGATTCCGGTCAGATCGAGGTTTGCCTGATCAAAACGCTGCTCCTCCTGCCTTTCCGTGGTAAACGCGCGGATCACCAGCACTCCGGCCAGCCTTTCCTTCATGATCAGATTCAGCCGGTCGAGCCTGGACTGCAGGATCCGGAACTTCGGCAGGACCGCGAAGAATGCGATTCCCATGATGCACAGGATCACCCCCAGCGCGACGCCGACGGTCCACGAAAGGGAAACGCTGGTATGCAGCGCCTTGTAGACCGCCCCGATTCCCATCATCGGAGCGAACAGCGCCATGCGCAGCATCATGTTCGTCGTCTGCTGCACCATCTGGATGTCATTGGTCGATCTTGTGATCAGGGAAGCGGCCGAAAAATGATTCATCTCCGCCGCTGAAAAGGACGTCACCTTGCGGAACAGGGCGCTCCGGATGTTTCTGGAAATGCGCGCCGAAGCCCAGGCGGCGCAGAATCCGCCGCCGATGGCGCACACCATGGACGCGAGGGACACCGCCACCATCGCGATCCCCCGGCTTTTGATATAGGTGAGATCACCCGCTACGATCCCGTTATTGATGATGTCCGACATATATCCGGGCAGGGCAAGCTCGCACATGGCCTGGCCGAAAAGCAGGATCATGATCAGAAGGACCGCGGGTATGTATTTTTTGTAGAATGAAAGAATCTGTTTCATTATTTTTTTCTACAGCACTCTCCTGAGTTTGCGGATCAGAAGCGCGCCGGCAATCACCTTCAGAGCGTCCCCCGGAAGGAACGGAATCACACACGCGACCAGCGATGCCGCGAGGCCCGTGTTCGTGGAGATCATGAACCACGCCGTCCCCAGCAGGTAGCAGGCAGCCAGGCCGGCGATCTCCCCCGCCGCGCAGACCGCGAGCTGAACCGGTTTTCTGCTGTCTCTTCTGAGCCCGCGCTCGATGATCAGGCCGGTCAGAAAAGCAGCCGCGATGTATCCGATAATATATCCTCCGGTGGGTCCCGCCAGTACGCTGATTCCGCCGCGGAATCCCGCGAAAACAGGTATGCCCGCCGCTCCGAGAAGCGTATATACCGCAAGGCTGACCGTTCCGTAACGGCTGCCCAGAATCCCTCCCGCGAGGAAGACCGCCAGCGTCGCCAGATTCACCGGCACCGGGGTGAACCCCAGAGGAATCGAAATATATGAACATATCGCCGACAGCGCGGCGAACAGACCGCACAGCGCGAGATACGCGGTCTTGCTGTATTTTGTCTCTGTCATCTCGCGGGGTCCTCCTGTTCCCTGTTATCCGCCGGTTCAGCTGCCGGCTCCGTCTTTTCCGTCCGGATGCTGACCTCTCCGGTGCGAAGCGTCTCCCGGGTGCCGTCTGAATAAAGCACCTCAAGGCCTCCGTCCCCGTCGATCCCCAGAACACGCGCCGGGCGTCCTCCGAGCTCTTCTGTGGGATCCTTTCTGTACACCCCTTTATATACCGTCACCGTCTGGCCGGTCAGAAGGCTTTTCTCCCTGTATGTCTTCATGAATTTTCTGCTGTCGAGATCCTCCAGATAATCCAGGACACCGGCGATCACAGCGGCCGCCAGGGCGGAACGGGAATAATCTCCCTCCACCGCGCCCGCGATGCCGAGCAGTTCTTCGGGGAAGCCCCGCAGAGTGGTGTTTATGCCGATGCCGATGACGATCTGATCGATCCTGCCGCTTTCGAAATCAGAGATCCCTTCCGTCAGGATTCCGCAGACCTTCTTTCCGTCCAGATACACATCGTTCACCCACTTGATCCGAGCGTCTTTCCCGCAGACCTTTTCGATGGCGTCCGCGACCGCGGCAGCAGCTGCCACGGTGACCAGAACAGATTTTGAAAGATCAAAATCAGGCCTTACGATGATGCTGAGGTATATGCCCTCCTCCGGGGAGAAAAAGCTTCTTCCCAGACGTCCGCGGCCTGCTGTCTGCTGGAGCGCCACAACGGCCGCGCCGTGAAGGGACTTCGCCTCTTCAGGAGAGACCTCCGCCGCGAGCTGCCTTGCCCGCAGATTTGTGGAGTCGGTCACATCGTAGACGAGGATGCGGTTGCCTCTGTACCTCGCCGGAAGGTTCCGCCTGATCTCCTCCCCGGAGATCCCCGCGTCCGCCTCCTGCATAAGATATCCTCTGTTGGTGACAGCGCCGATCCGGTATCCTTCACCTCTCAGGCTCCGTATCGCCTTCCATACCGCAGTCCTGGAGACTCCGAGCCGCGCCGACAGTTCCTCTCCGGAAAGGTATTCTCCCCTGCTTTCCCTCAGCATCTCCAAAACAGAATCTTTCAATGACAATTGTCCGCACCTTCTTCTCTGTAAATCTGTTGTAAACTCGTCTGCACGAATTGTAAACCGCGCGTTCCGGTTTGTCAATCAGCCGTCCGGACGGGAAAAGTCAGGCAAAAGGAGACCGCGGAACCGGTTGCCCGGTTCCGCGGTCTCTCACGTTAAGAATCCAGTGTAGCTGATTCTTCAGTTTTCAATCAGT
>CADBRP010000129.1 GCA_902797095.1 uncultured Eubacteriales bacterium
CACGCGAACGTGATGATCAGGGCCTCCAGGCCGATCGTGCCCAGATTCGAAGTCACCTGCTCATTGACGCCCATCCGCATGCCCATGCAGAAACAGAGTCCGTAGACAGTCAGCATCATCAGCGCGCCGAAAGCGCCGGCGTCTCTTCCGGCCTTTTTCATCCTGTTCCCGGCAAAATATCCCGCAGCCAGAAAAGCCCAGTATATCAGCAGCAGATACACGCGTTACCCTCCTTCAGCAGCGGTCAGTCCGGAATTTCCCAGTCAACCGGCGGCTGTCCGCGGGAAACGAGGTATTCATTGGTCCTTGAAAAATACCTTCCTCCGAAAAAACCGCGGTGCGCTGACAGCGGGCTCGGATGCACGCCTGTGATGATCTTGTGCTGCGGCGCGGTGATCAGCGGAGCCTTCGCCTGTGCGTTGCGCCCCCAGAGGATAAACACCATCGGAGCCTCTCTGCGGTTCAGATGCCCGATCACATGATCGGTAAATGTTTCCCATCCTCTTCCCCGGTGGGAGTTTGCCTGATGCGCCCGCACCGTCAGCACCGCGTTGAGCAGCAGCACCCCGTGCTCCGCCCAGCTGACGAGGCATCCGTGACGCGGCGGGGCGATGCCGAGATCCGACTGCAGTTCCCTGAAAATATTGACCAGGGAAGGAGGCGGCTGCACTCCCTTCTGCACAGAAAAGCAGAGCCCGTGCGCCTGTCCCGGCTCATGATACGGATCCTGCCCGATGATTACCGCCCGGACATCCTCGTACGGGGTCAGCTTCAGCGCATTAAAAATATCGTACATGTCCGGATAGATGACCCGGCTGCCGTACTCTGCCTTCAGGAACTCCCGCAGCTGCAGGTAATAATCTTTTTCAAATTCGCCTTTCAGGACTTCGTCCCAGCTGTTTCCTAAATGTACCATGGAATCATTGTATCACAGCAGATACCGCCTGTCACTGCGGACGGATGCCTGCAGGACCGCCCTGCTTTTGTATGTCTATCTCGCGACTCTCACTATAAAACTGTCCAGGCTCTGCCCTAGGCTCATCCTCTGCCTCGGCAGCTTCAGCGGATCCATGCCGGGATGCACCCAGCCGGGCTGTGTCGTCACAGCGCAGCGGAAACCCGCCTGCTCGATCATCAGCCTCGCGTTGTCGCTGTAATCTCCGTAAGGATACGCGAACGCCTCATTGCTCCCCACGATCCTGATCGAAGTCAGCAGATCGTTCATACCGTCCATCCTCCTGGAGACCGGAAGGATCCCTCTGTGCCCCCGCACGCCGCCGGCGCGGTGCATATCATGGGTGTGGGACTGGAAATTCAGGTACCTGCTCTGGAATTCCTCAACCTTTTCCTCACCCTTTTTTGATGTGATCAGAAAGCTGGTCCAGGGAACCCGCAGCTTATCCATCAGGGGAACAGCCAGCTCCAGCGTGGCGCGCTCCCCGTCATCGAAGGTAAGCACGATGCTCTTGTCCGGGAGAATCAGCCTGCCGTCCGCGTAATCCCGCACCTCCTGCCATGAAGGGAAGTAATAGCCTTCCTGCTTCAGCCAGTTGATTTCCTCCGTCAGGGCCTGCACGCTGATGTAGTTGCCGTAGCGTCTGTTCAGGTCGTCCGGCGGATCGTTTTCGTCATACACGTAATGATACATGCAGATCGGAAATCCCGGGGCTTCGTATTCCGTATTCGGAAGCACCGTTACCTGCCGGGAAAGCCTTACTCCGCCGCCCTTTCCGTCCGGCAGCGTATATGTGACCTCGTGTTCGCCCGCGGTCTTAAAATCAGTATCAGAAACCTCCACCTTCGAACGGATGCTTTTTCCGTTCTCATCCTTTGCTTTATATCCCGGCTCCTCGAACGGCTCGCCGAGCAGGATGCTCATCCGCTCCGGCCCCTTGAGCCTCAGGTCGGCATCCATGGTGTCCCCGACGGATATCGTCCGATCCACGGTCAGATGGCCGGATTTATAGGTGATGGTATACTCTCCGGGCGAAGACAGGTCAAGATCAGAGGTGACCTTCACCTGATCCGAGACGTCCTTTCCCCCCTGCCTCGCCTTTACTCCGGGATCGTCCCAGATTCCGTTGAGGCCGAGCTCAACATGCTCCTTTCCTTTCAGAATCAGGCAGGACTGCGTCGTATAGTATATGATTCCGGCCGCTGTGCAAAAGACCGTCAGCGCCAGGACCGCGATGACCGCCCGGAACAGATCCGGTTTTCTCTTTCTCTGCTTTCTCTGCTTTTTCTTTCTTCTTGCCGCCATGAAAACCCCTTCATTCTTTTCCGACTGCAATATTGTACCATATCCGGCCCGCCTTTTGTGCTAAAATGGAGTCGCTATGAAACAACACGCAATCATTCCCATCTTCATACCGCACAGGGGCTGTCCCCATACCTGCGTCTTCTGCAACCAGCGGGCGATCACCGCCCGGCAGCCTGATGTGACGCCGGAGGACATCCCCGGGATCCTGGACACCTGGCTTTCCACACTGTCAGGCAGAAACATCAGGACTATCGAGGCCGCGTTTTACGGCGGAAGCTTTACAGGTCTTCCAAAGGCAGAGCAGGCCGCGTTTCTTGCTGCCGCGAAAGACTACAAGGACCGGGGGCTGATCAGCCGCATCCATCTGTCCACGCGCCCCGACTATATCGACGGCGGCATCCTGGATCTGCTTGAAGAGTACGGGGTGGATATCATAGAGCTGGGGGTGCAGTCCTTCGACCCGGAGGTGCTTCGCGCGGCCGGAAGAGGACATACGGCGGAGGACGCCGTCCGCGCGTCTCTCCTGATCCGGGAACGGAGATTTACCCTGGGAATCCAGCTGATGATCGGGCTTCCGGAGGACAGCGCGGAAAAATGCATTGCCTCCGCTCGCCGCGCGGCTGAGTTAAAGCCTGCCATAGCCCGCCTTTACCCGACTGTCGTTCTGAGCGGGACCGCGCTGGAGCGGATGTACCGCGAAGGAATCTATCATCCGCTGAGCACGGATGAGGCCGTCTCCATGACAAAGGGAATGTACCGGATCCTCGATGAAGCCGGCATCAACATCATACGCGTAGGGCTGAAAAGCACGGATCTCATCACAGAGGACGGAGGCGAAGTCCGGGGACATTCCTTCCATCCCGCCTTTCGGCAACTGGTGGAGGGAGAGATCGCGAAAGAGGATCTGGAGGAACAGCTGGCCGGACTGCTCCGCGATGACGGACGCGGCGGCGTCAGCGCGCGGGAGGTCGTTTTTTCCTCCTGCGGCGAGAGCTTCTCCAACATGATCGGCAACGCAAAAAGAAACAAAAGGTACTTTGCTGAAAAGTATCCTTCTGTTTCCATTCGTTATTCAGTCTCCGGCGATCTGCCCCGGGGAAAGTACCGGGCAGAACTCAGATAGAGATCTCCAGCGTCACCGGGCAGTGGTCGCTGCCGAAAACATCGGTCAGGATCTCCGCTCCGGCGAGATTGTCTTTAAGCGCTTCAGATACCAGGAAATAATCGATCCGCCACCCGGCATTTTTTTCTCTTGCCCGGAACCGGTAGCTCCACCAGGAATACACGCCTTCCAGGTCAGGATAGAAGTAACGCCAGGTGTCGATGAAGCCCGCGTCCTGAAGCTGCGTCATCTTTTCCCGTTCTTCATCTGTGAATCCGGCGTTCTTCCGGTTGGTCTTCGGGTTCTTCAGGTCGATCTCTTTGTGCGCCACATTGAAGTCTCCGCAGGCGATCACCGGCTTTTTACGCTCCAGCCGCTTCAGGTGCCCCAGGAAATCATCTTCCCACCGCATGCGGTAATCCAGCCTTTTCAGCTCACTCTGGGAATTGGGAACGTATACGTTCACCAGATAAAACTTCCCGTATTCCGCGGTGATGACCCGCCCTTCGCGGTCGTGCTCATCGATGCCGATGCCGTACTCCACCGACAGAGGCTCTTCCTTTGAAAACACCGCTGTTCCGGAGTAACCCTTTTTCTCAGCGGAGCACCAGTACTGATGGTATCCCGGTAGCGGCACCTCCGCCTGCCCCGCCTGCATTTTTGTTTCCTGCACGCACAGGATGTCGGGCTGCTGTTCCTGAGCGAACTCCAGGAAGCCCTTTCCCATCGCCGCGCGTATCCCGTTGACATTCCATGAAATCAGACGCATATTCTTTCTCCTTTACATCTTCTCTTATAACAGATTCAGATGCTTTGTCAAGAGCCGCTCGGTAACCACATGGAACGCGGCCAGCTGGATCGCTGTCCCCAGGAATATCAGGAAGACCATCACCTGGCTCGCGGCGAACCCGTTCTCTATTCCGTCGAAATAGTAAGCTATCCATTCACCTGCGCCTGTAACTGTCCCGATGAGGATCAGTATGCCGGCCAGCGTGGAGAGAATAAAGGTGATGCCGATGTACGCTCCCAGGGAAGCCAGCACACGATGCCTGTCCGCCAGCTGGCCGATCGACACGGAAGCGTATATCTGATAGATGGATTTCAGGATCGTCAGGATTCCAATGATGATTCCCTCGATTATCAGGATCAGTATCCAGGGATCTTTGGCAATGGCCTTCCCGAATTCCTGAAAGCCTTCCGCGACGGCGGAGAAATCCCTCGTGATCCCGATCAGCAGCAGCGAGATGCCCGCCGCCAGAATACTGCCGATGACCGTCAGCGCCGCGGCAGCGCCCTTTGCGGTAATGAGCTCCCACTCCTTCACAGGCAGAGTGTGCATGAGGTAGCCCTCATCGCCCAGAAGCCCCCGGTAAAACCTGAGGATCACGATGGCGACAGTCAGGACCACTACCGAGACGAACAGCGCGACATAGACGATCCAGGAAATCGTATTCACCAGTCCGCTGATCAGGTTCAGCACTTTCCCAGAATGGATCATATTCTCATAGGAATTCAGCCCTGTGACGGCCAGAACCGCGCACAGCAGGACCGTCATGGCAAGAAGCGCTCCCCAGACCACAAGCAGCGGACGCATAACGGAACGAAGTTCAAATTCAGTAAGCTTTGCTGTCATAATGCCACACCCCCTCCCTCTGCGGAATCATCCGGAAATCTTCCCGGAACACTTCATCTACGGATTTGTTCTCTCTTATTCTGATATCCTCCACCGCTTCATGACGGAGCACCTTTCCATTTCCGATGAAGATCACTTCGTCCAGGATCTTCTCGATGTCCGAGATCAGATGGGTGGAGATAAGGATGGTTCCCTCTTCGTTATAATTGCAGATGATGGTATCCAGTATGTAATCCCTCGCCGCCGGATCGACTCCGGCGATAGGCTCATCCAGAAGATAGAGCTGAGCGTTCCGGCTCATGACCATGATCAGCTGAATTTTCTCCTTTGTTCCCTTTGACATCTCCTTCAGGCGGGCGTCCTGCCTGATCCCCAGGCTGGCGCACATATCCTGCGCCTTTGCTCTGTCAAAGTCGCTGTAGAATGTTTCAAACAGATCCAGCAGATCCCATACCTTCATCCAGTCGGCAAAATAATTTCTGTCCGGAAGATAGCTGACCTGCGACTTTGTATACGGTCCGGGAGCCTC
>CADBRP010000130.1 GCA_902797095.1 uncultured Eubacteriales bacterium
ACTATAAGCTGAAGGAACTCAGTGTAACAGCTCCGAGAGAGAAGATCAAATCTATTGAAGAGATGGTTTCTTTGATGGGTGATGCTGAGTTCTTTTGCTCGAATGTCCCCCAAAAAACTTTACGGATCGAGAACGGTGCTTTCTGCATCTTTGAGCGAGGGAACCCGAAGTACACACTTGGTGTAAATATCTTTGACACGAGTAAAAGCGATACAGGGGAATATGAGGCGTTCACACCTTCTGATTATAATTGGTGGTTTACAGTTAGTCGTGGAAAGATTGTAAGAGTCGTATATTATAAAAATCAGGAGTCATACTTCTTCACCGGCGAAAGCAGCGGCCCATTACCGACAGATCCTGTGAAAACAACGACGGTAAAAGAAGGTGAGAAATATACGATCACCATGCCGCCGGCAGATGTTGCGGTAAGTGCGGTATTTGAAAAGAAGCAGACTGTCAGCAGGACCGTTACATTCAAGGTTGCCAACGGATCCTGGAATGACGGAACTGCAAATGCGAAGACCGTGAAGCTGACCGGTTACGAAGGCGGCACACTGAAACTGAAAGCATCGGATATCCCTGCAGTCGGCAAAAAGCCAAATTCGGGATATAAGGCAGGCAGCTGGGACAAGGTCCCCGGCGAGGGTACGGTGATCACAGAAGATGCGGCCTTTACATATACCTATGCAAAGAAAGAGTCAGCGCCAAAACCGACAGTGAAGCCTTCGGTAAAGCCGACGAAGCCCACGACCAGGCCGACCGGGCCCTCGGTAAAGCCTTCGGTGAAGCCGACCAGGCCCACAGTGAAGCCGACCAGGCCGACATCCGCGGCGCCCGGGACGAAGATCTCCGGCACCCTGATCGCCACGGCCAAAGCCAAAGGCAGGAAGAGCCTGAAGATCACCTGGACGAAGGTCGATGGCGCCTCCGGCTACGACATCTTCTTTGCCCGGTGCAACCATAATGGCAGGAAACTGGCCTGCAGGAATGTGAAGAATATAAAAGGCAACAGGACCTTTACGTGGAAAAAGCAGGGTCTTAAGAAACGCACAGCGTACAAGGTATATGTCAAAGCATATGTGATGAAGAAAGGCAGGAAGTCCTATGTGAGGACCAGCCCGGTCGTTCACGCCTATACCTCAAAAGGCACAAAGAAGTACACCAATGCCAGGAGCGTGACGGTGAACAGGGAAGCAGTAAGCCTGAATAAAGGCAATACCTTCAAGATCGAAGGCAAAGTGAAGAAAGTCAATAAGAAAAAGAAACTTATGCCCAAGAGCCACACGCCTGCCGTCAGGTTCATGTCTTCCAATAATAAAGTTGCTGCAGTCAGCGGCGGCACGATCACAGCCAAAGGCAAAGGCACATGCTATGTGTACGTTTACGCGCACAATGGTGTGTTTAAACAGATCAAAGTGACTGTGAAGTAACAGGCAGAAACAGCAAACGGATAAATGAACAGGAAGCACCCTGAGGTAACAGTTTCGCGTTCAGCCGACGGCGCCGGCCTTGGATTATTTCCAAAAGCAGTTCTCAGATTCCAACTTATCTTTCAGGGCACCCACTATCAGAGGCTCTGAAAAAGGTGTTTCTTGGATTTTTTATGGGATCGCGCATATTATACAATTTTCAGCGGTCAAATCTTGGAATATCCTGCCGCTTGAAAGAGATCATCCAAAAGCCGAAGGAAAAAGGCCTCCTGAAAGGCTCTTGAAGAACAGCATTTTGGAATCTGCGGCTCCTCGAAACAGATAATCCAACATTTCCAGGAAAGTGCATTGTCATTTAAGATTTTTAATTAATACTCTCAAATGTCTCATGCCATCTCGAAAGCTTCTTAAATGCGGTTTTCCTGTTCTTTGATCTTTGTATAAATTAATAGGAATTTCTGTCACCTTTAAGTTCGCTTTTTCAGCTTTAAGTACCATCTCACTCGCGAACTCCATTCCTGTACATTGAAGATGCAGCTGTTTAATGGATTCTTTATTAAATCCTCTTAATCCGCAATGCCAGTCTCTTAAACTGCTATTGTATAAAATTTGCCCTGCTTTTGATAATACCGGATTGCCGATATATCTATGATGCCAGGGCATAGCGCCTTTTTCAATTTTTCCCTTAAATCGATTTCCCATAACCAGATCATATTTTTCTCTGAGTTTAGTCATAAAAGGATTTAAGTCAGAAAAATCATAACTGTCATCAGCATCTCCCATAATGATATATTTGCCTTTTGCATTATTTATTCCATTGATCAAAGCGCTGCCATAGCCCTTTTGTTCTGTATGAATAATTCTGGCGCCTGATTCTTCGGATATTTTTATTGAATTATCGATACTGCCATTATCAGAGACCAATACTTCTCCATCGATATGATTATCTAAAAGATATTGCTTTGCTTTATTAATGCAAGTCCCAATAGATTCTTCTTCATTCAAACATGGTATTAAAATAGTTAATTCCATATGTATGAACTCCTTTTCTAAATGACCGGAGATCGATTCAGTCCTCATAGAACGAGATCTCGCCGTCTTCATCGATGTTGAATTCCGCGAAGTCTGTGATGAAGTCATCACCGTAGACATCAGTGACGCAGAAAGCGTATTCATAATCGCCTGGATACAGATAATCGTAGTCTATCGCCGGTTTGCCGTTTTTAGACTTCACAGTATAGGGGTCGCCCTCGTATTCCTCCAGATCATCTCCGTTCTCGTCGGTACAGTAGTAAGTCGGGGTGATCTTGTCGCCGGCCTGCAGTTTGATTATTTCCCTGGCAGCGGCGCCGTTTTCGCTGATGCCGTCCCAGGCGCCTTCTGTTTTCACAGATCCGTCGTCGAAATACTGCCGCATTCTCAAATAGGTTTCTTCCCCGTTCAGCAGAATGGGAGAGGTATAGACCACATAGTCATCGGTCACATCTACGATGTAGGTGGCCAGGTTTTGCCCGTCGGGCAGTGAGATCCAGTAGCCGTCAAAGTTGTCGCTTGCCTCTCCGGTGTCCCAGTCGACATTCACATCATAGGTTTCGCCAAGTTCAATGTACGTCCCGTCTTCCAGTTTCTGGTAGACCAGAGCGAGGATATCCGAGGTGTTCTCATATCCGTCATCATCCAGTACAAAGCCAAAGCTTCCGTCTTCATATATCCCGGGTTCTTCTTCGAAGGTGATCAGGCTGCTCTGCGCGCCGTCCTCATGATCATCGAAATAATCCCAGTCGCAGGCGGTCTCTTCGTCATCGTAAACATAATCACCGGTCTCTTCATCAAACAGGAAGCTGTCCAGCCAGTTCCAGAAGCCGCCTTCGAAGATCTCTTCATCGCCTTCATAGTCATCGGTATCTCCAGAGGAGACGCTGCCGTATCCCTGTCTTCCTATAAATGAAAGGTAATACGGGCTGATGCAGACGCCCTCGAAGATATTCAGCTCCCGCGATCCCTGGATCGCCAGCGGGTAATATACAGACAGGCCGGATGCTTTTTTGTGGTCGGAACCGGAAATCTTATAGACGACCGCTTCGTCCAGCGCTTTTCCAGCAGCCTCAGCGCCGCCCGACCAGCCTTTGCATGCGGAGATCAGGCCGCCAAGATCCACCATGTTGGTGTATCCCTCCGCCTTATTATTGCCGCCGAAATTGTCCGCCGCTGTGATCTTCCGCGTCATATCCGCCAGCGCGTCTTTTTTTTCGCTGGCCGTATACATCTCCTTTGCGAAGGAGTTGAACTTCTTCAGAAGGCCGTCCATCTTCGAAAGATCGATGACGGACATCGTCGCGATCTGCCCGCTGCCGGACTCCTCGCATTGTTTTTTGAAGCTGTCGCATATCACCTTGCCCGCTTCGCTGCCGTCCGCGTCCGGCTGCTGTGCCAGAAAATTCCCGATGGCGGTATAGTCCCATCCGGAGCCGGGTTCGCTTTCTTCGGAGGCGATCATGAAGTCCGCGTATGACGCCGCGATATTCGCCGTCTCCACAGTGCCCATGAGGCAGGCGTCAAAGCCGATGAATTCGAAACGGTCCGTCAGCTTCCCGCTCTCCAGGCAGCTGAGCAGCGACGCGTCGATCTCGCGAAGGGACAGCGAATCATCCTCCTCCAGCTCATCGAAGCAGACGCCGGTGATGCTTCCGCCGCCGTGATCCCAGAAAACCACGCCCATATGCTCCGCGGGGTAGCTCTCGATGCCCCAGAGCAGGAAATCGGTCAGCGTAGAGGACTTCCCCATGGACACCTGCTTTTTTTCGGCAATTTTCTTCAGCTTTCCTTTCTCGATCACGTACCGGCCGATCACATCGCTGTCGATCTTCTTGCTGTGCCAGTAATCGCAGCCGCCGGTCTCGATGACGAAACGGACATTTTCGCTGGAGGCGGCTTTGCACATCTCCCTGATATCATCTGTTCCGGCGCTGCCGAAGAACAGGCGGGATTCCAGGTCGGAACCGCACAGATACACGAATATCGTCCAGCTATCCGCGTCGCCCATCGGCGCGGGGTTTTTTATCTTCGGCCGCTCTATGCTCATGCTCCCGCTGGATTCATCCACCTGCATGCTCATTCCGGCTTCCGCCTTTCGAAGCCCGCTCGCGGAGCCTTCTTCGCCGCCGCACGCGCAAAGGCAGGCCAGAGCCGTCACAGTGACCGCGCAGATCACCGCGATCCATTTCATTTTCTCTTTCATGACTCCTGTTTCCCCCGGTAAATTGTCTGGTACAGGCTGCTAAAGCAATTATAATACAAATCCTGCCGGTATGGTGCAGTTCAGATTATGGTATACTACAGGAACATGGAAATGCTGAAATCACCAGGCGGGCGGGAAAAATGAGATTGTTCATAGCGATAAAACTGAATCATGAAATGAAGGACGCCCTGACAGATCTGCAGGCGCGTATGCAAAGGCAGGGAGTGCGCGGAAACTTCACGAAGCGGGAGAACCTGCATCTGACACTTGCGTTCATCGGGGAATATCCGGATCCGGACGAGGTGATCGACGTGCTGGAGACGGTTGATTTCGAACCCCTGCGGCTCAGCCTTGAAGGGATCGGATCCTTCGGAAACCTGTGGTGGGCGGGATTGAGCGGAAACGATGAACTCAGGGCCCTGGCGAAGCGTCTCCGCCGCGCGCTGGCGGAAGCAGGCATTCCATATGACCGGAAGAAGTTTTCGCCTCACATCACGCTGGTCAGAAAACCCGTATCGAGATCGGGTTCTGTCCCGGAAGAGATCCTCCGCGGCCTTCCGCATGCTGAGATGACAGCGGATCACATCTCGCTGATGCGTTCCGACAGAGGCAAAAACGGAATGATCTATACCGAGTTATATCCCTGAAAAAAGACAGGAGTGAAACAGGAAACATGCCTGAAATCTATGAGATATACGGCACGGATGCCCATGAAATGACAAAAGCGCTGATGAGCGCCGCGGATATTGCGGACAGAATACCGCAGGGCGCATCGATCGCGCTAAAGCCGAATCTGATCCTCGCGGGGAAACCGGAGAACGGGGCGACCACGCATGCGGGGGTTCTGTCGGGATGCATAGAGTATCTGCAGGACAGCGGCTTCTCCGATATTTCGATCATTGAAAGCTCATGGATCGGAGCGGGAACGCAGCGTTCCATGAAGGCGTGCGGCTATGATAAGGTCTGCGATAAATACGGGATCAGTTTTTATGATCTGAAGAAGGATGAAACCAGGAGGGTCAAAACGCCCATACGGTCCATGGACATCTCCTGCCGCGCCCTTGACGCGGATTATCTGATCGATCTGCCCGTGCTGAAGGGGCATTGCCAGACCGCGATGACCTGCGCGCTTAAGAACCTGAAGGGATGCATTCCGGATCATGAGAAGAGGCGGTTCCATTCAGAGGGATTGTTCCGTCCGATCGCCGCGCTCGCGGCAGCGCTGAAGCCGGAGCTTGTCATCGTGGACAGCATCTGCGGGGATCTGGATTTTGAAGAAGGCGGAAATCCTGTGCAGACAAACCGCATGATGCTCGGAACAGATCCGGTGCAGATGGACGCGTACGGCTGCCGGCTCATGGGGCTGGATATTGATGATGTGCCGTACATCAGGCTGGCTGAGGAGTGGGGCGCGGGAAGCACGGAAATCAGAGAGCAGGATATCATCAGGCTGAACGAGCCTGCCTTTGCGGCAGACTACCCGCAGCCTTCGGGAAAAGTAAGGAGACTGATCCGGAACGTGCGGGCGGACAGCGCGTGCTCCGCCTGTTTCGCCGCTCTTGTCAGAGCGCTGTACAGAGCGGAGGAGGAGGGCGTCAGAATCAGCGGAGATATATATATCGGACAGGGGTACCAGGGCAAAAGGCTCAGGGGAATCGGAATCGGAAAATGCTGCGCGGGGGCTGAGCGGTGTGTTACGGGATGCCCGCCCGCGGCGAGCGAGATCGTGCGGCAGTTCAGATCCGGTGATTAATATGATGTAACGGTTTAAGAAACGGGACGGGACGAGATGAGTGAGAAGAGCATGCAGCTTTATGATCTGATGATTCGAAAGGGATATCCGGAGGATTTCACCCGGCTGATCTGCGCTGAAATGAACACGGATTTCACCGCGGAGAGGATGATCAGCTATGTGTCTTACGGGAAGCACAGGCTGGAGGACATAGCCGATGAGATGCTCGCGATAAAGGATTTCAGAGAAAAAATCAAGAACAAACACATCTCAGAACACGCCCAGGCCAGCCTCAATGATATCTACAGAAACATCAACGAAACATGATGAGCGGACCGCGGAATTATCGGACAGCAATATCAACTGCATGTTTGGCAAGAATGGAAGTGTGAGACCGCAAGGATAGATGGTAAAATCTTAACTGGAGAAGTGTTTGCTTATACCAGAGGTAGGGATGATGGCAAAAGTTGATGTTATGAACCTCGGTCCGGGCAAGGTGTTTCACCTGTTCCGGTCATTAGAGGAAAGTACGTACCCGGAGATCGTGGGTATCGGCGCCGGCAAGACGATCGGAATGGTGATACCGAATATCGATCCGGCTGTCAGGGAAAACCTGCGTCTTCAGACTGAATGCAATTCCATCGCGGTCCTGACCGGATGCATCGGCGCGGCTACTCATTATTTCTGCGCGGATGAAGCGTCAAAGCTCTGCAATGTGGAATACGCGGAATCCTATCTGGCCCGTGATACGCTTGGAGCCGCGGCGCATGCCGGAACTATCATTATGGGAGCGAAGGATGTGTCAGACGCCAGGCGCGCGGTCGAGCTGACATTGAGTTTTTTTGATAAATACTGGAGAAACCAGTATTTCAATGATGTCGGGCACCTGGAGATCCAGTATACCGCCAACGCCGGGCATATTCTTGCGAAAACTCTGGGAGCGGAAGTGGGAAAGCCATGGGCGATGCTTTGCGGATCGCCGTTCGCGGTCGGGATGCTGATGGCGGATTACGCTGTGAAGACTGCCGATGTTGAGGTCCTCGATATGGGCACTCCGGATCATGGCTCAAGCCATTCCAATGAGTGTACTCTGTATATCAAGGGCGAAGCGTCCGCTGTGGAACAGGCAGTGAAGATCGGAACCGAGGTCGGGGTCAACACCTTGAAATTAATGGGCGGACCGGTCCACCGTGAGGGCACCGATATCTGGCTGTAGGCTGCCGGAACGGGATGCCGTTTTCATCTGACAGCCCGATTCCTTTTTGCGCGTATTTTGTTGATATAACCGTTGAGATTTCAACGGTTTTCTTTTTTGCGAAAAATGAAAAAAGCCGCGTCAAAGATGGTAGAATGTATGTGAATATTGCTGTCTGCCGGAAGAGAAAGGACGCGGCATAGATTATTACCAGGAATGAGGGAAGAGCGGATGAACAGAAAACTGAAAAGACAAAGCATGATCATAGCGGCCATTCTGTCTCTGATCGCGCTGATCGCGTTCTCAGGCTGCGGATCGGGTCATCCGGGGGAAAGAGCCCCGGAGAAGAAGGTCAAAAGCTACGGCTCCGGAATCATGATCAGCGACATCAAAAACAGCTACGGCGTAGACCGCGCAGCTGAAAAGAACCAGATGAAGCCTCTGTGGAATGTAGATCCGGGCGCTTCCTTTGTGATTCATTTCAACAGCAGGGTGGAGCCGCTGCTTGCCGTTACGGTCCACACAGAACCCACGTGCCGTGATACCAGCCGGATCAACGTGATGACGAACCTGTTTGTCCCGAAGGAGGGAACAGGCGTCGACGTTGCGGTCAGCCCGGGGCAGGCGGTGCTGGAGGAAATGGACGAGAATATTGACCCGGGGGAAAGCTGGGGCCACGCGCCTGTATATTATCTCTGCATTCACTATGACCGCTTTTCGGAGGATGTGAAAAAGCTGGACAAGCCGGCAGCCATACCATTTACTGTGGCCGCCGATGCCAGCACGCCGACGGTGTCCTCCGTGATCCTTCCCGACGGGCAGTTCGCTCTGAAGTGGAACCCGGTCAAAGACGCGGCCGGCTATGAAATCTACAAAACGTCCGTCGTCTCTCTCGCTTCAGAAGAACACAAGGGTTATTTAAGCGATGTTACCCGCGCGGATGTAGGGTACAGCGGGGACGTGCCGAAAAAAATCGCGGAGGTATCCGCGGACACGACGCTCTTTACGGATTTCCTCGCGGATGATGAATTCGCCGGGAGTGATCTCGTCAAAGGAACGACGCTGGAAAAAAACAGTGACGGAAGCATCTATGTACAGAACGGCTTTACAGGGGATGTTTTTTATGTAAAGGCTGTAAATAAGGATGGAGGCAGGAGCAACTTCAGCATGGCCCAGGAGAAATGGAAATATGATTCCATGCTTCCATGGATGATCGAGGACCATATCTATACGCTGGATTCCTTCGGCTTTCCGGAAACGATCAATAT
>CADBRP010000131.1 GCA_902797095.1 uncultured Eubacteriales bacterium
TCTTCGTCCGGAAGCTCTTCTTCATCAGGTTCTTCCGGCTCCAGCGGCTCCGCCGTCATGGTCACATCGTTGTAGGTCATGACCTTGGGCTTGAACCGCGCGTTCTTTCCCTGTTCCTCTATGGTTCTGGCAAGGTCATTGAGCTTTTCCCGCTCAAGTTCCTCTTCTCTCGCCCTCTCGGCTTCTTCTCTTTCCCTGCGGATTCTGTCGGCTTCCTTCGCTTCCTGGCGGTTCTTCTTTTCCCGCTCTTCCATCTCGGTCTTCAGCGCAGCGTCCAGCTCCTGAGGAGTCTTCGTTCCGTCAAACAGCTCGACGAACTGCTCTCCGTCCAGCGTTTCCACAAGCAGCAGGCCTTCCGCAACATTGCGGAGCTGCTCCATGTGCTCTTCCAGGATGGCGGTCGCCGCGTCGTAGGCTTCCTCGATGATCGCCTTGATCTCCGCGTCGATCTCTGAAGCAGTCTCCTCGGAGTAGTTCTGGCGGGTAGAGAAATCCTTGCCCAGGAACACCTCGTCGGAGGAGCTGTAGTTCACGGGGCCCAGCCTGTCGCTGAAACCGTACTTCGTAACCATTTCCCTGGCCACGTCGGTCGCCCTCTGAATATCGTTGCTCGCGCCGGTGCTGATATCGTCCAGCGTCAGCTTTTCCGCTACGCGTCCGCCCAGCAGGTGGATGATCTGCTCGCGCATCTCTTCCTTCGTGCCGTAGCTTCTGTCCTCCTCCGGAAGGATCATGGTGAAACCGCCGGCCATTCCTCTCGGGATGATGGTGATCTGATGCACCGGATCCGTCTTCGGCAGGCAGTGCGCCACGACCGCGTGACCCGCCTCGTGGTAGGCTGTCAGCTTCCGCTCTTCCTCGTTGATCACGCGGCTCTTCTTTTCGGGGCCGGCGATGACCTTGGTGATGGCTTCCTCGATCTCGTCCATGCGGATCTGGATGCCGTTTCTTCTCGCCGCCAGAAGCGCCGCTTCATTGAGCATGTTCTCAATGTCAGCCGGAGTGAATCCGGGCGTTCTTCTCGCAAGCACCTTGATATCAACGCTCTCGTCCAGCGGCTTGTTCCTGGAGTGGACACGGAAGATCTCTTCCCTGCCTTTGATATCCGGAATGCCGATGACGATCTGACGGTCAAAACGGCCGGGGCGCAGAAGCGCCGGATCCAGAACGTCCGGACGGTTTGTCGCCGCCAGGATGATGATTCCCGCGTTCTCCGCGAATCCATCCATCTCGACCAGCAGCTGGTTCAGCGTCTGTTCCCTTTCATCATGGCCGCCGCCCAGGCCCGCGCCTCTCTTACGTCCGACCGCGTCGATCTCATCGATGAACACGATGCAGGGGGCGTTTTTCTTTGCCTGTTCAAACAGGTCCCTGACACGGGACGCGCCGACGCCGACGAACATCTCCACAAAGTCGGAGCCGCTGATAGTAAAGAACGGAACCCCCGCCTCTCCCGCGGTTGCTTTGGAAATGTAGGTCTTGCCTGTTCCCGGAGGGCCTACAAGAAGGATGCCCTTCGGTATCCTGGCGCCCAGACTGTTGTATTTGGCAGGATGCTGCAGAAAATCCACGATCTCCTCCAGTTCTTCCTTTTCTTCCTTCAGGCCGGCGACATCCTTGAAGGTGATCTTCTTTCCTTCTCCGCCCTTCTGCAGCTTCGCCCTGCTTTTGCCGAAGGACATCGCCTTGCCTCCTCCGCCGCTCTGCTGCATGATGAACCAGAACAGGAAGACCATAAGGCCAACCATTATCAGGGTCGGCAGCAGGCTCAGCCAGATGGACTCCCGTTTCGGCGCGTCGCTGGACAGCTTCAGCTTGCCCTCATTCACCTGAGGCATGATGTAGTCTTCATAAATGAAGCTCATGTCCACCGCGCTGTTCACATACGCGAATACTTTCTTTCCATCCTTCAGGTCCGCCGTAAGCTTCGTCTCCGTGACGTTGATGCTCTTGACCTCTTCCTTCTTCAGGTAGCTGATCATCGTGGAGGTCTTGACCTCCTTCATCTCCGGCTCGCTGTCGAGATTAAAAAACCATATGAATCCGATCACAAGCGCGAACATGACAATCCATACGGTTATATTTTTTCCTCGTCTGTTCAATCTCTGTTCCTCCCGATTTTTGTGATTTCCTCACGAAAATGCCCGATAATTCTATCACAGTAACACAATTTTTTCAATATTTCGCCGTTGTTTTTTGTTCTTATTTCCGGGTTTTTTGCGCGGTCTTTTCTGCTTTTGTGAAATCTCAGAATGTCCGCCGCGGCATAAAAAAGAAGTGCTGTATAGCCTGACTTCCGGCCTGATCAGTCCTGCTCTCCCGCCAGATCCTCCAGGGACAGCTGCTGCAGCATGACACTGTCATCCGCGCGGCCTTCGTCTTCCTCCTCAAGCAGCCCTTCGATGTCCTGGATGTCCGGAAGCTCCTTGATGGTCTCGAATCCGAACTGCTTCAGGAATTCATCCGTGGTCCCGTACAGGATCGGCCGGCCGACCGTATCCGCGCGGCCCTTTTCCTGCACCAGTCCCTTCTTCACCAGTCCCTCCATAACGCGGTCGCACCGGATGCCGCGGATGGACTCGATCTCGCCCTTTGTCACCGGCTGGCGGTACGCGACGATAGCCAGCGTCTCCAGCGCCGACTGGGACAGCCTGCGGTGGCGCACCGGCGTGCACAGCCTTTCGATATATGAAAGATTTTCAGGACGGGTCGTAAACTGAAAAGCCCCGTTCACCTCCCGGATCACGATGCCTCTCCGTTCCTGCTCATACTCTTCCTTCAGTTCCAGGAAGCATTCCCGGATCTCTTTTTTCTCTACATTGAAAACATCTGCCGCGTCCTTGACGTCCAGGGGCTTCCCCCAGATGAACATCATGGATTCAAGGGCTGATTTGATGGTTTTTCTGCTGGACATATTCTTTATTCCTCCTGCTCCGCGGGCCTCTCCTGCCTTTGCTCGTAAAGCTGCGCCGTCGGCGTGATCAGGATCTCGCCGAAGAGCCTCTTCTGCTCCGCGTCAAGCCGGTGTTCCTTCATCATCTCCAGGATCGAGGAAAACGTAACCGAAATATCGTATTTGTCCTCCCCGTTGGGAACCAGCTCCCGGAAATCCGCCGGCCGCTCGTCCCTTTCCCGAAAGAAATCCTGTATGTGCGCGATCCGCAGTTCCGCAGTGATCCGCTGCTTCTCGGACCGGATATGGTGCGCCCGGATCTGCTCCAGCCGCTTTTTTCTCTGCAGGAAATCCTCAAAGGCAGCCTTGAATTTATCCATATCCAAAGTCAGGTATTCATCCGGCTCCCCGGTAAATTCCGTCAGGTCCTCCTGCGGCTTCTCAAGGCAGGCCGCGGCCATCTCCCGCCGCTCCTCCAGCATCCCGGAGATCTCCTTGAACAGCTTGTATTCCTGCAGCTTCTGCACCAGTTCGGTTCTGGGATCCTCGTAGTTCTCCCCGCCGCTGTCGTCCGGGGCGGATCTTGGCAGAAGCATCCTGGATTTGATCTCCAGAAGCTCCGCGGCAAGGACCATGAACTCAGTGGACACGCTGATATCCGCCTCACGCATCGCGTTGATATACTGCACATACTGATCCGTGATCTCCGAGATCCGGATGTCGTAAATGCTCATCTGCGCGTGCTCGATCAGATATACCAGAAGGTCAAA
>CADBRP010000132.1 GCA_902797095.1 uncultured Eubacteriales bacterium
GGACTCATGATCCTTCTTACCGAAGTGTTTGACGTGATGTATCTTGTGTCGACGGCAATCGCCTATGTTGTCGCGATGACGATGAATTTTTTCATCAGCAGCAGATTTGTCTTTGATCATAAAGAAAAACGGAAATACGACCTGCCGGTTTTCCTTCTGATGGGAATTGTCGCCATGGGCCTGAACCTTGCTGTGATGTGGCTGGTGACGGAGAAGCTCGGAATCGTATATTACATCTCAAAATTTGCCGGCGCGGCGGCGAGCGGCATATGGAATTTTTTCAGCAGGAAGTTCCTTCTGGAAAAGCATCTTCTCCGGTCCGGCGAAAACTGCTGACCGCTGACTGCTGAATTGACCCGCGTACCCGCGTATTCTATAATGAAGCTGCACTGAAAACACATCTGTACCGACTGGAGCAGGCCAATGAGTTCACATAAAAAAAACATACTGCCGATGAGAACCGATCCCGCGTCATTTGATTTTGACAAGTGGGAGACATGCATGGAGGAGGTCCTGCGGGAGACGCCGGATCTGCTTCTGACGGAAGGGGATCGGCAGGGCGAGCCCGCGTTAAGGGCGGAGATCGCGGAATATCTGCACCAGTCCCGCGGGGTGGTCTGCGGCGAGGAGCAGGTCATCATCAGCGCGGGCACGCAGCAGCTGGTCAACCATCTCGCGCGGATCTTAAAGCGCATGGATATTGAGCACATCTGTACGGAGGAACCGGGCTATACGCCGGTCCGCAATATTTTCCGCGACTGGGGATTCAGCCTCAGCAGCGCTCCGGTACGAAAGGACGGCGTTGCCATAGAAAAACTCCCGGCCAATATCCGTTCAGCCGCTTATGTATGCCCGCAGAACCAGTTCCCGACAGGGGCGGTCCTGCCGCTTTCGCGCAGGAAGCAGCTTATTGAATGGGCCCGGCAGAACGACAGCCTGATCATTGAGGATGACTACAACAGCGCGCTGACAGGCACAGGCGCTCCGGCTACCTCGCTTCAGGGTCTGGACGGCGGAGAGCGCGTCGTGTATATGGGGACTTTCAGCACTACGCTGTTTCCCGCTGTTCGCATAAGCTACATGGTGCTGCCGCGGAGGATGGCGGAGATCTTTGATTCCATCAAGAAAAACTACGACCAGACCTGCTCCAAGACGGAGCAGCTGACACTGGTCCGTTTCATGCGCAAAGGCTGGTATCAGGAGAATTTAAGCCGTGTCCGGGAGCTGTATTCCGAAAAGATCCGCGAGGCGCTGGACGCCATTAATGAATACGGCGGCGGCGGAAGCTTCATGAAAGCGGAAAACACCCAGTCCGGGATCAATATCATCCTTAAGATCGATACCCACGCAAGGACGATCAGCGAAGGGGCTTCCGGCGGTGAACGGACGGAGGAGATCCGCCGGGAAATGACGGACCGGATGATCGCGTCCGCGGCGGCCCTCGGCATCAAGGTGAGAGGTGTCAGCCAGCTGAGCGGTAACGGCAGGATATACCTGATTTTGTATTATGATCAGATTCCTGTCGGCGAGATCCGCGAGGCGATCCGGGATATGGTCCGGAACTTCAGATCCGCGGTCATGCTCGGCGGTCTGAACATGCCTTCTGTCTATGAGGTGGTGCGGCTGACAGGCGGAAAGCCGCAGTTTTTGCCTGAGCATTTCGCGCGTCTGGAAAGTTCTCTCGGAAGCATCAGCATGGCGGTTCCGTTCACCCTCGGCGAGCTTGAGGAAAGCATCCGCGCGCTTGCTGCCGAGGGGAAGATCTCAGATCACAATATAAAACTGGAAGTGGATGTGGGCGGACACAGCGTCCTGTATCTGGCGCCCACGCATTACCCTTCGGCGCTGCAGTATGAAACAGGCGTCAGAACGGACCTGTTCCATGGCGAGCGCAAAAATCCGAATGTCAAAATGATGGATCAGCAGCTTCGCGACGCGACGGACGCCGCGATCCGGGAGAAGGATCTGTACGAGGTGATCCTGGTCGACCGGGACGGCTGCATTACAGAGGGAAGCCGCTCCAATATCTTTTACATCAAAAACGGTGAGGTCTTCACCTCCCCGCTCCATCAGGTCCTGCCGGGCGTTACCCGCGGCAAGATCATCGAAATCATCCGCTCCAGAGGAATCCCGCTCCATGAAGAACCGATCTCCGCATCGGATATCGGCTCCTTTGACGCGGCCTTCATCAGCGGAACATCGCCCAAGGTCCTGCCCATCGCTTCCACCGGCGATGTAAAATATGACGTTTCCGATCCGCTCCTTCGGGAAATCATGCGCTGGTATGACGAGGCTTTCATGGCGGAAGCAGACGCCGGCGAATAAAAAAGCCAAAAAAACTCTGTTTTTGAAAAAAAGATTTCACAAATGAAGAACGATGGTGTATAATACAAAAGCTGGTTCGAAAAGAACATGGGGCATTAGCTCAGCTGGGAGAGCGCCAGGTTCGCAATCTGGAGGTCAGGGGTTCGATCCCCCTATGCTCCACCACCCGAGGGA
>CADBRP010000133.1 GCA_902797095.1 uncultured Eubacteriales bacterium
CTGATCTACAGGGCGTACGAGGAAGCGATCGCGGGGATCTACCAGGACGCGGAGGACTACATCACCTTCTACGCGGACCGGATCCCGGAATCTGAACTGATAAGGGGCGCGGAGATCTGGATCAGCGGATTCGATTCCTTCACGCCGAAAAACATCATGGTGATCGGGAAGCTCCTTGCCTCGGCGGAAAATGTTCATGTGGTCCTGACAAAGGCAGACGGATCAAAGCCCGCTTCGCCTCTGCTGACCCTGACCCGCTGCGACGGGGAGGGCCTGTTCGGCCTGACGGATGTGATCACGCGAAAGCTGACAGAGCTTGCGGACGGGATGGGGATTCCCGCGGAGATCGGGAGAATCGAAGGAAACCGGAGACAGACCGTCTGGGAAGGCGGAGAAGAGGAGATCGCCGGGCGGATTACCCTTGCCAGGACTTCCGGCATCTATGAGGAAGCCGAACGCGCGGCAGCCTTTATCATGGGACTGGTGCGTGACGAGGGATACCGCTACGGCGATATCGCCGTCATCTGCAATGATATTGACGGGAGAGGGGGAATCCTTCGCAGAACGCTTCAGCGCTGGGGGATCCCGGTGTTCGCGGACAGGAAGAGGCATGTGCTCCATCAGCCGGTGATCAGCTTTCTGCTGTCATTTCTGGACTGCCTGACAAAGGGCCTGGACGGGGACAGCCTGATGGAAATGGTGAAGACAGGCCTGCCCGGGTTTACGGATGAGGACGCGGATCTTCTGGAAAACTATACGACTGAATTCAGGATCCGGGGGAAACGCTGGCAGGAGGAATTTGTCTGGGACGGAGGAAGCTATACAGAGGAGGAACTGAAGCGCCTGAATGAGATGCGGGAGTTCCTTGTTTCGGCGTCCATGCGGGCGAAGGACTCCATCGGCCGGCGGAATACAGCCGGAGAGAAGATACAGGGCCTGTATGCTTTCCTGACGGAGGATTTCAGGCTGCCTGAGAGGATCGCCGCGATGGTGGAGCGCCAGCAGGGCAGCGGACTTTCGGAAGGGGCGGCCGAAACGGCGCAGATCTGGAACGCGGTCTGCGGTCTGTTTGAGCAGATAGAGAGGGTCATCGGGGAAGAGAAGGTCTCCAACACCCTGCTGCGGGATATGATCGCGTCGGGACTTGAATCCATGGAGATCGGACTGGTGCCTTCATCGGAGGACTGCGTGGTGATGGGTACCCTGCAGAGGACCAGACCCGGCAGAGTGCGCGCGCTGGCGGCGGTCGGCGTATGCGAGGGCGTGCTGCCGATGGAAGCGGAGGAGGAAGGCCTTCTGAGCCGCCGGGAAAAAGAGATCCTGTCGGAGATGGATCTGGAAGTCGCGGGGAAGGATGCCGTTACACTTGAAGAGGAGCAGCTTGCGGTATACAGGATCTTTTCCGCGCCGTCCGAGAAGCTGTTTGTAAGCTGCAGCCAGTACGACAGCGAAGGCAAAAAGGTGAGGCCGTCCCTGATTTTTGAAGCGCTGCGCAGGATAAAGGGAGAAGTCCTCGGGGACCTCGGGCAGGACAGTATCGAAGAGCTTCTGATCTCGGAGAAGGGAACGGTTTCATTCCTGGCGGAAGCGCTGCGCAGGCAGGCCGCCGGGGAGAAGACGGATCCCGTATGGGGTGAAGTGCGGGCATGGTATGAGGAAAACGCGCCTTCAGATTTTCAGAAGATCCTTGAGGGAAGCCGGTTCACAAACCGGAAGGAGGCCCTGGGCGCTGAGATGGCCGACGCTCTGTACCGCGGGGACGCGGAGTATCTGGAGGCCAGCGCCTCCAGGCTGGAGCTGTTCAGCGGCTGTCCCTTCGCGCACTTCATCAGCTACGGTCTGAAGGGCCGGGAGCAGCGGCTGTTTGAGGTCGGGGGAAGAGAGATCGGTGACATCTATCATCAGTGCATGATGGAGTACTCCAGAAGGATGAGCGGCAGGCCTGAGGACGGGCCGACATGGGATACGGTGACCGAAGGCGAATGCAGGGATATCATCGGCAGGATCCTTGAGGGCACCTCGGGACAGTACCGGGAAGGCGTTTTTAAGGCTGACGGAAGCAGTGAATTCCGCATGGAGCGCATCCGGGAGATCTGCGGAGATATCGCGTGGGTGCTGACCGGCCAGATCAGAAGCGGCAGCATCCGGCAGATGCGTTTTGAGGAAGCCTTCGGGCGCGGCGGGACACTGCCCGCAAAGATCATCGAAGCCGGCGGAAGAAAGGTCCGTGTCAGCGGGGTGATCGACCGACTGGATATTCTGAACACAGGGGAAGGAATGCCGGACAGCTTCCGTATTGTGGATTACAAGACCGGAAACAATAAGATCGACACGGATGAATTTGAGAAGGGCTATCAGCTGCAGCTGATGATCTATCTTGACGCGGTGAGCAATATGAAGGAGCAGCCGGAACCGGCCGGCGTATTCTATTTCAAAATCAGGGAATTCACCGAGAGCGGGGAAGGAAAGAAGCTTCCTGAGGACAGGGAATCCCTGCAGAAGGCCCTTGAAAAAGCCTACCGGATGGAGGGCGTGGTCATCAACGACAGCCGCCTGATCGGCGCGCAGGACGCTTTGCTTTCGGAAAAGCAGGTGAATGAATCCATGGTGATCCCGGTAAAGTACGACGAGAAAAACGGATGCTACAAGCCGGCGTCCGGAGGAACCCTGCTTGAAACGGAGACGTTCCGTGAGCTGCAGGAGGAGACGAACCGGCAGGTGGAAAGGATCTGCCGTGAAATGTATGAGGGAGTCATCAGCGCTCTTCCGAACAGGAAAAAGGACAAGGACAAAGAGGGCAACCGTATCACGGCATGCAGATTCTGCAATTACAGAAGCATCTGCGGGTTTGACCCCGCGATCCGCGGCTGCCGGTACAGAGATGACTGAAACGGTGTTTTCAATGATCCCGAAAACAGGATCTTACAGATACGCAAAAAGCTGAAACGGTGATAAGAGGAGAGGAATTATGAGAGAAAGCAGCTACTACAGGAAGATCGCGGAGGGCCTGAAGCCGGAAATCAGGTCCTTCATCAACGGGAAATTCGTCGAAGGAAGCGGTCCTGCTTTTGAAACGGTCAATCCCGCGAACGGAAAAGTCATCGCCAGGATACGCGCGAACACCCCTGAAGAGGTCATGGAAGCGGAGAGAGCCGCGAGAGAAGCCTTTGAGGACGGGCGCTGGTCCGGCAAATCCCCCGGGGAGAGAAAGGAGATCCTGCTCCGCTTAAGCGATATGCTTTTAGAACACAGGGATGAGCTGGCCGTGCTGGAAACGGTGGACAGCGGCAAACCGATCTTTGATAATGTCACGGGAGATGTGCCGGAAACGGCGGCGACATTCAGGTTCCACGCGGAAGCGATCGACAAGCTGGAGGACTGCATCACCGCAGGAGACGGAAAGCATCTGAGCATGGTGGTGCGGGAACCGGTGGGAGTCGTCGCGGCGATCCTTCCGTGGAATTTCCCCATGCAGATGGCCGGCTGGAAGCTCGGCCCGATTCTGGCGGCCGGAAACAGCGTCATCGTCAAGCCGTCATCGCTGACGCCTCTGTCCCTTCTGTATATCGCGGGCCTGGCGCAGGAGGCCGGGATTCCCGACGGTGTGCTGAACGTCGTGCTGGGCAGCGGCCAGGTGGTCGGCGGCGCGCTGGCTGAGCATCCTCAGATCGAGGCGCTGACATTTACAGGGTCCACTTCTGTAGGAAAAAAGCTTCTGGTGCAGTCAGGCATGACCAACGCCAAGAGCATCTTCCTTGAGATGGGCGGAAAGAACCCGGGAATCGTCATGCCGGATGTGAAGGATCTTGATCACGCGGCGGAGGAAGCGGTCAACGCGGTCTTCTGGAACATGGGAGAAAACTGCAGCTCCAATTCCAGGCTGCTGGTGCATAAGGATATCAAAGACCGGTTCACTGAGCTTATCATAGAAAAGACAAAGGCGCTTAAGACCGGAGACCCGCTGGATCCGGACACGAATATGGGAGCCCTGGTGGAAAGGCCTCATATGGAAAAGGTCCTCGAATATATCGAGACCGCGAAGAAAGAGGGCGCGAGGCTGCTGTGCGGAGGAAACAGGCTGTATGAAGAGAGCGGCGGAAATTATATCGAGCCGACGGTCTTTGACAATGTCACGCCGGATATGACGATCGCCCGCGATGAGATCTTCGGGCCGGTCCTCGCGATCATGACATTCGAAACAGAAGAGGAAGCTGTCAGGATAGCCAACGATACCATCTACGGGCTGCATGCTTCTGTGTTTACGGATGATCTCCGGACGGCGCACAGACTGTCCAGAGCGATACACGCCGGAACGATATCCGTCAACTGCTTCTCGGAAGGGGATTACGGGACTCCCTTCGGCGGGTACAAGCAGTCCGGCTTCCTCTCCAGAGACAATTCCCTCTGGGCGAACCGGCAGTACACTGAGATGAAGACGATCTGGATAGAACTCTAGCCCCAAAAAAGTTTTTTTGAAAATTTTCATGCAGGCTCTTGACGCAGGGGCCTGCTTATTGTATATTATGGTTAGTTCAAGTTAACTAACTCCAATATATCACTCAGCTTGAACTTACTGATTCGTCCTTTTGCAGTTGTATATGGAAATGATGTTTTATTACTGATTGCAAAGAACTCCGGCCAGCCACCGGAGTTCTTTGTGTATTGCGGGAAATCCTGCCGCGGGCCGGATCAGATCTCCTGGCCCGCGTACTGGGTCTGGTAAAGCTCGTAGTACCTGCCTTTGCGCGCGAGAAGCTCTTCGTGAGTACCGGTCTCCGCGATAGCGCCTTTTTCCATGACGACGATCTGGTCGGCGTCACGTATGGTGGACAGGCGGTGGGCGATGATCAGGGACGTGCGGTTTCGCATCAGCTCATACATGGCGTCCTGGATATGTTTTTCCGTTCTGGTATCGATGTTCGACGTCGCTTCATCCAGGATCAGGATATGAGGATAGGAAAGAAACGCCCGGCCGATGGAGATCAGCTGGCGCTGCCCCTGAGAAAGATTCCCTCCAGAATCCGTCAGCATAGTGCGGTATTTCTTTGGAAGCGCGCTTATCATCTGCCTGCACCGGCTGAATTTCGCGGCGGTCAGGATCTCCCGGTCGGTCGCTTCAGGGTGGGCGTAGGCGAGGTTGCCGCGGATGGTGTCCGTAAAGAGGACGGTGTCCTGCAGAACGATGCCGATGAGGTCGCGCAGGTCCCTGCAGTCGATGTCTTTGATGTTCACGCCGTCGACCGTGATCTCTCCGCTGTCGATGTCGTAAAACCGCATCAGAAGGTTTACGATGGTGGTCTTGCCGCTGCCGGTGGATCCCACCAGAGCGATCTTCTTTCCGGACTCCACGCGCAGGCTGAAATCCCTGATGATGGGTTTGCCCGGCACATAGGAGAAATTGACGTTCCTGAATTCGATCACGCCCTTTGTTTCCTTCATGCGCACGCTTCCGCTCATGTCCTCCTCAGCGGCGGTCAGGATCTCGAAGATGCGCTCCGCGCCCGCGATGGCCGTCTGGATCTGCCCGTAAAGCTGCGACAGCTCGTTGATCGGGCGGGAGAACTGTTTGGAGTAGATGATAAAAGCTGAGATCACGCCGACTGTGATATAGCCGCGGATCGCGAAGATCCCTCCGAATACAGCGACGATCACAAAGGAAACATTGTTCAGCATATTCATGACCGGACCCATGGAGCTGGAGATGATCTCGGCGATGATGCCGGTCTTCGTCAGCTCATCCGAGGTTTTGTTGAATTCCTCGATGACGCGGTCCTGCTGGTTGTACGCGGTTACCGTCTTAAAGCCCGAGACCTTCTCCTCCACGATTCCGTTGATGGAGCCCAGAAGCTGCTGCCGCTTGATATAATAGCGGCGGATCAGCCGGGAAAGGATCCGGGTAAATATGATGGACAGTATGATCGTGGAGCAGGAAAGCAGCGTCAGCTGCCAGCTGTACCAGAGCATGACCGCCAGCGTCCCGATCAGCGTGAGCACTCCGGAAAAGAGTGAGCTCAGAGACTGGGAGACGACGTTGGAAATGTTCTCGGCGTCGTTGGTCATCCGGCTGATGAGATCCCCGTGGGAGTGGGTGTCCAGCCAGGAGACCGGCAGGCGGATGATCTTTCGGAAAAGGTCGCCGCGGATGGCCTTTACGATACGCTGGGAAAGGCGCGCGGAAACGATCTCCTGCAGGAGGGAGCAAAGGCTGCCGGACAGGTATATCAGCAGCATAATGGCAAGTACCCGCGGAAGGAGATCATAGGTGCCGGAGGCGATGCAGTCGATCGCCCGGCTCAGGAGGGCAGGGGCGGATACGGACAGCACAACAGAAGCCGCGACGATAAGGAACAGGACCGCGACGTATTTTTTCTGGTTCCCGAAATACGCCGCCAGCCTGCGCAGCGTGCCTTTGCTGTCTTTCGCCTTTTCGACCGGCGCGCCGGGGTTTCCGGGCCGCCTGCGGCCGAAAGACATCTGGGCGGTTCCTGATGTCTGCTGTGTCATTTTTTCACCCCCGTGTACTGCTGCGAAGCGCAGATATCCTGATATACAGGGCATTCCGCCAGAAGCGCCTCATGTGTTCCGCATCCCGCGAGCCTGCCGCCGTCCAGCACGGCGATGCGGTTCGCTCTGCGGGCGGTCGTGATGCGCTGGGCGATCACGATGCGGGTCATGCCGCTGTAATGTTCCTGAAGCGCGTCATAGAGCGCCGC
>CADBRP010000134.1 GCA_902797095.1 uncultured Eubacteriales bacterium
AAATCTTGATTTCAACATTAAGAAGATCCGCGAGAAGGTCGGCCCCAACCGCAAGATCACCGGAATCATCAAGGCTGACGGTTACGGTCATGGATCTGTAAAGGTCGCGGACGTGCTTCGTGCAAACGGCGTCACTTCCTTTGGCGTCGCAACGCTGTCCGAAGCGATCAAGCTCCGCAAGGCTGGTTTTGTAACAGAAGAGATCCTCGTTATCGGACTGACCCCGGATCCGTACGTCGACACTATTGTTGAATACAATCTGGTTCCCGTAACAGGAAGCTACAGCAACGCGAAAGCGCTTTCGGACGCAGCCGCAAAGGCAGGCAAGATCGTTCACGGCTACATCGTCTGCGATACCGGAATGGGCCGCATCGGCTATCAGCCGGAGGATCCCGCCGCGGTTGAAGATGTGATCCGGATCAATCAGCTGCCGAACTTCCGCATCCAGGGCGTTTTCTCCCATTTCGCGACAGCGGACGCCGCGGACAAGACCTATTCCACAATGCAGGAATCCCGTTTCCTGGCGTTCTATAAAAAACTGATCAACGCCGACATCAATGTTCCTTTCCGCACGCTGGCAAACAGCGCTGCCATCATGGAGATCCCTTCGGCGCATTTCGATCAGGTCCGTCCGGGCATCATCCTGTATGGATGCTATCCCTCTGACGAAGTCGACCGCAATCAGCTGGAGCTGAAGCCCGCAATGTCGGTCAAAGCCAACATCGTTCACCTGAAGAAGGTGCCCGCAGGCACCACCGTCAGCTACGGCAGAAGATACACCGCGACGGCTGAAAGCCTGATCGCCACGATCCCGCTCGGCTATGCCGACGGATTCCCGCGCCCGTACTCCATGAAGGGCCATGTGATAGTAAACGGCGTAGTTGCTCCGATCGCGGGAAACATCTGCATGGATCAGTGCATGATCGATGTCACCAACGTGCCGTACGTTCGCCTGGGCGATGAAGTAACCGTAATGGGCAAAGACGGGATTCATGAGATCCTGGCTGATGACATCGCTGAAGCAACCGGAACCATCAACTACGAGATCGTCTGCGCGTTCGGCCAGAGACTGCCGAAGGTATACGTTTACTGATAATCGTTTTCGCCGCCGGCCGTCCGGCAGCGCCCGGCTGTCAACAGTTCCCGGCGTCCACGGTTCCCGGCCGCAAGCAAAAAATAAAAAAACCGCCGCATTCAGCAAATCTGATGCGGCGCTTTTTTTACATAACTTCCCTTCCTGAATGAACCTGCCTTACGCGCTCTTTTTCACAAGTCTCATCGCGGGCTGTGTTTCCTTGCGCTCGATAAGGAGCTGGGACATGTAAGCGTAGCCCTTTTCGAAGGCGTCCAGGTTCGGGCCCGCGATACTCGCGGCGAAATTCTTCTGAATCTCCGCCTCGATGGCAGGGGCGTGGACCTTCGGGAGAAGCCTGGTCAGCGCACCGAGGGTGACGATATTGATGACGAACGGCTTGCCCATTTCCTCAGCGATCTCTGTGGCGGGGATCCTGTAATGATCCGGATTGTCCGTTTCCACCAGCGTGCTGTTGATCAGGACCAGCCCGTCCTTTGAAACTTCATCGGCGTATTTGTCGTAGCCGACCTGATTCAGGGCGATGAAAACATCCGCCGTGTCGACCTTCATGTAGTCGATCTCTTCATCGGAGACCACTACCTCGGCTTTGCACGCTCCGCCTCTGGCCTCGGGCCCGTAGCTCTGTGTCTGCGCGATATTATAGTTTTCTCCCAGACCATAGCCCTTCGCGAGAAGCACTGAAGCGAGAATGACGCCCTGTCCGCCTGCTCCTGCAAATCTGATGTTGATTCTCATTTCGCTCTTTCTCCTTCCACATTGATCGCGCCGTCCGGACACAGCCTTTCGCACATCCGGCAGATGACACATTTCTCCGGTTCTTTCACATCCGGCATCGAAGTACCATAATTATTCCGTTTTTTCGACTTAACAAATATTTTCTTAGGACATACGCTCAGACATATATTACAGCCTTTGCAGCACGCCTTATCGATCGTGATCTCAGCCATACGCAGCCCCTCCGTTCCTGCCGCAAACCCCGGCGTTTCGTTCCTGCCGCAAACCCCGGTGCTCCGTTCTTACCGCAAACCCTGGCTCTTCAGCTTTTTCTCCACCTTGTCCAGATATTCCTCAGCCTCATCGTCCCGGTGCAGAAGGCCGATCGGAATCCGGCCGTCCTTATCAGGCTTCGCCTCGCCTCCGCGGAACAGATATGTGTTTTTCTTGTACCCCTCCATGATCTTTGAGGGGTCCTTTTCCCCGTAGACGCTCTTGCCGGCCTGTACCGGACACTGGGAAAGCACCTCGATAAAGGAAAATCCCCTGTGGGAAATTCCTTCCGCGATCGCCTTCTCAAGCTGGGCCGGATGCGCCGTTGTCCACCGGGCCACATAGCTGGCTCCCAGCGAAGTGACCAGCCTGCATCCGTCGATCGGCTCATCGATGCAGCCGAACGGTGAAGTCTTGGTCACGGCCTCCTTCGGAGTCGTCGGGGACTTCTGTCCTCCGGTCATTCCGTATATATAGTTGTTGACCATGACGACAGTCAGGTCGATGTTTCTTGCCGCCGCGTGCAGGAGATGGTTTCCGCCGATCGCCAGGCAGTCGCCGTCGCCGGTGAAGACCACGATCTTCTTTTCCGGGCGGGACAGCTTCAGCCCCTCCGCAAAGGCAAGCGCCCTGCCGTGCATGGTATGCATGACGTCCAGCTTGAAGTAGCAGGGGATCCAGGAAGAGCATCCGATGCCGCTGACACACGCGATGTCAGAGGACGGGATCTCACCGGAGCTGTCCAGCTTTTCAAAGGCGCCTATCGCCGCGTACTGAATGATTCCGTTGCCGCAGCCCGGGCAGAACAGCGTGGGCAGCGACTCTGTCTTGATGTATTTCTCGTACAGCTTATTCATCGACGCCCTCCTCTTCAAGAATCTTTTCAAGGATCTCCTTCGGAGTATGGATGTTTCCGCCGCACTTCGGCATCGGGACTACGTTCTTGTCCCACAGCACCCTTTCAACCTCTCTGCAGTATTTTCCCACGTTCATCTCAGGAACAATTACCGTATGCACATTCTCCGCGGCCTGGCGAAGCAGATCCTCGGGGAAAGGCCATACCGTATTGATCTTGATAAGCCCGACCTTCAGGTGGCTGTAATCCGTCTTCATGGTCTCCTTCACGCCCCGCTTCACCAGATCTCTTACGACCCGGAATTTGGGAAGGATACGGTCGTCTTTGATGCCGCGGGCCCTTTTGACCGCGTTAAGCGCCGGCCGGGCTACAGAACCGTAAGCCACAATAGCCGCGTCCGCGTCTTCCATGCAGTATGTCGTGATATCGGCGATCATTCCGACGTTGTCCGAAATCTTCCTGTTGATCTTCTCGATGAATTCACCGCTTTTGTTCGGAAGATGTCCGATCCGGCGTCCCATGTCATCGTGCAGCTGCCCTTCGACGAGGGAATTCGCCCCGTTAAAAAAGTCCACCGACGGAGATACCGCAAACCGCTGCTTAGGCCGTTTGATATTGCGGTCCCCTGTGTGGACTGTTATTTTCTCACGCATATGCCCTACCACTTCATCAGCTAAAAGTATGACCGGCGTGCGGAACTGCTCCGCCAGGTCAAACGCCTTTATAGTGAAGTCATACATTTCCTGTACTGACGATGGTGACAGAACGATAATGCCATAATCTCCGTGGCTGCCGTACCGGGCCTGATAAATATCCTGCTGCGAGGACAGTGTCGGCTGCCCGGTCGAGGGTCCTCCACGCTGTACATTCACGATAACGATCGGTGTCTCTGTGACCGCCGCGAATCCGATGGCTTCCTGCATCAGAGTATATCCCGGTCCGGAAGTGGCGGTCATCGCCCTGCTTCCTCCCCATCTGGCGCCGATAATCGCGCAGGCGGAACCTATTTCGTCTTCCATCTGGATGAACGCACCGCCCGCTTTCTGCATCTCACTTGAAAGCAGTTCTATGATCTCGGTAGACGGAGTAATGGGATATCCTGCGAAAAACCTGCATCCCGCGTACACTGCTGCCCGCGCACATGCTTCGTTGCCCTGCAGAACCACCTCAGATCTGGAATCTGGTTTTTTATCCATGTCTTCCCTTCTGGGCACTTCAGTGCCCTGTCTAACCTTCTTCAGATAATTGTTCGGCTGTATCTGAAGCTGCGTTCTTGTTAAAAGGTTAACATTGTATACCATTTGCCGCAAGTGAAAAACGGCTTAATTCCTTGGCTTGGGTTGTTCTATGATCGGTTTTTGTATTATTGCATACAATCCAGCACCGTGTTCGCATCGTCTGCGCCGTCTGCGCCGACTGTATCGTCTGCTTTACTTGCGGATCCAGCGCTCCTTCGCCCGTCTGGCGGAGTTGTCAAGATGATCCCCGACGGCAGTGACCGCGGCTTCCTTGTCCCTCGCCGCTATCGCCTGAAAGATCGCCTCATGCTCCCGGAAAATGCCTGGCAGGTCCTCCTCCTTCTTCAGGGTCTCCCTGCGGGCCCGGTGCACATAGTCCTGATAAGTCCGCAAAACCTGGACGATGAACCGGCTGTCCGCCATGCGGTAGATCATGCGGTGGAACTCCTCATTCGCGAGGAGAAGCTTCTCATAGTAGTTGGGGCGGGTATAGCAGCGCATCTTTTCAAGCTGCTCCGCAAGCTGGGCAACCGCCGCGTCGTCGATATGATCGATGACGCGGACGATCGCAAGCTCTTCCACTGCTTTTCGGACCTCATAGATGTCCGTCATGTCCTCCATGCTGAAGCCCATGGCAAAACATCCCTTGTTCGGGACATATTCGACCAGCTGTTCCTTTTCCAGCTGGCGGAACGCGTCCCGGACGGGAGTTCTGCTGACCTTCAGTTCGGCGGCGATACGGGCTTCCGTCAGTTTTTCACCCATATCATATTCGCCGCTGAGGATCCGTCCGCGTAGGATTCCCGTAACCTCTTCGGCCAGAGAAACGTTTCCTCTGAGTTCTTCCTGCGGCATCTTCTGCTCCCCGGACGTTTCCGTCCTCTGCGTTTCTTCAGTGCTTTCCTCAGCGTCAATTTCGTCTGTTTCGCTCTTTGCAACAACGGAGTCCGGCCAGCCGTTCCCCGTTTCCTTTTCTTCCATGAAAAGCCTGCCCCCTTCTTAAGAACGTTACTGTCTGCCGTTTACAGCAGGTGGTTCTCGATAACCTGCACATCCGGCTGGAAATCCTCGATCTGCAGATAATACTCCGCAGTATCGAAGAACGCCTGCATCGGAGCCAGTCCGATGATCTCTGTTCCGATCACGGGGACTCCGTATCTGGCAGCCTCCGCCTTTACGAGTTCTGTAACTCTGTACAGCGGTGTGACTGTGAAATCTGTCATATTGATGGAAACCTGAGCGATGTT
>CADBRP010000135.1 GCA_902797095.1 uncultured Eubacteriales bacterium
ATGGAGCTTGAACGGAGAATGGACTGCCTTCAGTCGCTGAAAGATCTGGGCTATCAGATCGGCGCGGGGTTTATGGTCGGTTCGCCGGGCCAGACGGCGGAAACGCTGGCGCGGGATTTTCTCTTTCTGGAAAAGCTGCAGCCGCATATGGTCGGAATCGGACCGTTCGTTCCCCACAGGCAGACGCCCTTCGCGAAGGAGCCTGCGGGAAGCGTCCGGCAGACGCTTCAGTGCCTTTCACTGCTTCGCCTGCTTTTGCCCGAAGCGCTGCTGCCGGCGACAACAGCGCTCGGAACCATCGATCCGCAGGGACGCGAGAAGGGGATCCTTGCGGGCGCCAACGTAGTCATGCCGAACCTTTCGCCGCCGGACGCGCGAAAGGCCTACGAGCTTTATGACAACAAGCTGCATACAGGCGCCGAGGCCGCGGAAAGCGTCGCGGAACTGGAGCGGAGGATGCAGAAGATAGGATACAGGCTGACCGTTTCCCGGGGAGATCATCCGTCGACGCGGCTATAACGGCCCGGCAGGAAAACGGACCAGCACAATACAGGGAGGAAAGAAAAATGTACAATATGATGTCTCCGAAAGCGGAGGAGTTCATCAACCACCAGGAGATCCTGGACAGTCTCGCCTTTGGAGAAGAGAACAGCGCGAACCGCGAGGTCATCAGTGCGATCATTGAAAAGGCAAAGCTGGGCAAAGGCGTGAGCCACAGGGAGGCCATCGCGCTCTTAAACTGCGAAATCCCGGATCTTAACGAGGAGATCCTGCGCCTCGCGGCTGAGCTGAAGGAAAGATTTTACGGCAACCGCATCGTCATGTTCGCTCCGCTGTACCTGTCCAACTACTGCGTCAACGGATGCGAGTACTGCCCGTATCACCTGAAGAACAAGCAGATCCGCAGGGTGAAGCTGTCCCAGGAGGATATCCGCAGGGAGGTCATCGCGCTGCAGGATATGGGGCACAAGCGGCTGGCGATCGAAGCGGGCGAGGACCCGGTGAACAACCCGATCGAATACATTCTGGAATCCATCAGGACGATCTACAGCATCCATCATAAAAACGGAGACATCCGCAGGGTCAACGTCAACATCGCGGCGACCACCGTGGAGAACTACCGGAAGCTGAAGGACGCGGGGATCGGCACATACATCCTCTTTCAGGAGACCTATCACAAGGAGAACTACGAGCGGCTGCATCCCACAGGACCGAAGCATGACTACGCCTACCATACGGAGGCGATGGACCGGGCCATGGACGGCGGCATCGATGATGTGGGGCTTGGCGTCCTGTTCGGCCTGAACAATTACAAATATGATTTCGTCGGCCTCCTGATGCACGCGGAGCATCTTGAAGGCTTCAAAGGCTGCGGCCCTCATACCATCAGCGTTCCCAGAGTCCGCAGGGCGGACGACATCGATCCGGATGTTTTTGACAACGGGATCTCGGATGACACATTCGCGAAGATCGTTGCCTGCATCCGCATTGCGGTGCCGTATACGGGAATGATCGTTTCAACAAGGGAGAGCAAGGCCTCCCGCGAGCGCGTGCTGCATCTCGGGATCTCCCAGATCAGCGGCGGCTCCCGCACCAGCGTCGGGGGATACGCGGAGGAAGAACCGGAGGAGGAGAACTCCGCCCAGTTTGACGTCAGCGACCGCAGAACGCTGGATGAAGTGGTCTGCTGGCTGATGGAGATGGGGTATGTCCCCAGCTTCTGCACGGCATGCTACCGGGAAGGCCGCACAGGCGACCGGTTCATGTCCCTGCTCAAAAGCGGGCAGATCGCGAACTGCTGCCACCCCAACGCACTGATGACGCTGAAGGAATACCTGGAGGATTACGCGGCGCCCCATACAAAGGAAGTGGGCGAGGCGCTGATCGCCGGGGAGCTTACGAAGATCCCGAACGAAAAAGTCCGCGCAAAGGCAGGAGAGTACATCGATAATATCCATGAGGGAAAGAGAGATTTCAGGTTTTAGAGGGGACGGCATGAACGGAACACCTTCGGGAGAACGGACGCACATCGCGTTTTTCGGGCGGCGGAACGCCGGAAAATCCAGTCTTGTCAACGCGCTTACAGGGCAGAGTCTTTCTGTTGTCTCGCCTGAGGCGGGGACGACGACGGATCCGGTGTACAAGGCCATGGAGCTTCTGCCGCTGGGTCCTGTGATGATCATCGATACGCCGGGATTTGATGATGAAGGATCTCTTGGGGAGCTTCGCGTGAAGAAGACGCTGGAGATACTGGGGAGAACCGATCTGGCGGTGCTCGTTCTGGACGGGGAGCGGGGCTTTGAGAAGCCTGAGCGGGAACTCGCGGCCCTGCTGCGGAGCCGGAACGTCCCTGTTATTACAGTGTGCAATAAAAAGGACCGCGTTTCCGGGCAGAAGGCCGGATGGCCCGGAGAGGAGATCCTGTTTACAAACGCGCTGACCGGAGAAGGGGCAGGCGAGCTTAAAGAACTGA
>CADBRP010000136.1 GCA_902797095.1 uncultured Eubacteriales bacterium
ATGCTGCCGCCCTTGACCTGATTGATGTCAAAGGCGTGGATCGGCTGACCGTACTCCAGCATTACGAAGTTTGTGATGTCAACGATGTTATTGATAGGACGCATTCCCGCGTACATCAGACGTTTCTGCAGCCACCAGGGGGACTGCGCCACCTTCACGTCTGTTACGACACGGGCAACATAGCGTCTGCAGCTTTCGGGATTTTTGATGGTAACGGACACATGATCCGCGGAAGCTCCGCTTCCGTTTTCCTCCTGGATCGCGATATCCGGATAGGTAAGGCTGCTTCCGAAAGTGGCTGCCGCTTCGCGCGCCATGCCCACCATGGCCAGACAGTCCGGACGGTTCGGAGTGATCTCGAAGTCCACTACAGCCTGTTTCAGTTCCAGCGCTTCGCAGAAATCCGCGCCCGGCTCATAGTCTTCTTCAAGGATCCAGATTCCGTCCTTGTGAGCGACCGGGACGACCTTGTCCTCAAAACCGAGTTCCCCGCAGGAACAGAGCATTCCGGCGGAAGCAACGCCGCGAAGCTTTCCCTTCGTGATCTTCACGCCGCCTTCCTGCTTCGGCTGTCCGTGGAGAGGTCCCGGGATCCTGCTTTTGTGCAGCGCGACCGGAACCAGCGCGCCTTCAAAAACATTCGGGGCGCCGGTAACGATCTGCAGCAGTTCCTCCTCACCGGTGTTCACTCTGCAGATAACCAGCTTGTCCGCGTCCGGATGCGGCTCGATCTTCTCGATCCTTCCGACCACGACCCGCTCTATGTTCTCCCCGAACCACTCACAGGTCTCCAGATTTGACCCGGACATGATCATCCTGTCGCAGAATTCCTCAACCGACACACCCGGATCTGTATAATCATATAGCCATTCCATTGGAACCAACATCTGTATTTCCTCCTATTTGAACTGATTGATGAAACGCATATCGTTTTCATAAAACAGTCTGATATCGTCTACGCCGTATTTGAGCATGGCAACACGTTCCACGCCGAGTCCGAAGGCAAAGCCTGTATATTTCTCTGTATCCAGACCGCCTACCTTCAGAACGTTCGGATGCACCATGCCGCATCCCAGGATCTCGATCCAGCCGCTTCCCTTGCATACTCTGCAGCCCTTGCCGCCGCACTTGAAGCAGGAAACATCCATCTCCGCACTCGGTTCGGTAAACGGGAAGTGATGCGGACGGAACTTCGTTTTTGTAGAGGTTCCGAACAGCTGCTTCGCAAAACTGTCGAGCGTTCCTTTAAGATCAGCCATCGTTACGCCCTCATCCACCAGCAGGCCTTCGACCTGATGGAACATGGGGGAATGCGTCGCGTCCGGCGTATCGCAGCGGAATACTCTTCCCGGCGAAATGACCTTGATGGGAGGCTTCTGCGAAAGAAGCGTACGCACCTGAACGGGAGATGTCTGCGTACGCAGGAGCACATCCTCCGTGATATAGAAGGTGTCCGTCATATCCCTGGCGGGATGGTCCGGACCCGCGTTCAGCGCGTCGAAGTTATTGAAAACAGTCTCCACCTCCGGGCCTTCCACGATGGAATAGCCCATGCTGCGGAATACTCTGGATATCTCGTCCATTGTGATCGTCAGGGGATGTCTTACGCCGAGGGACGTTCCTCTTCCCGGTTCCGTCACATCGATCTTCTCCATCCTGAACTGCGCCTCTCTGGCTGCCGCCTTTACGGCCTCAAAATGCTCAGCCAGCATGGCCTCGATCTCGGATCTGACCTGGTTCGCCATCTGTCCGGTGGACTTTCTCTCTTCAGGAGAAAGCTTGCCCATTCCGCGGAGGATCTCCGTCAGCGGACTCTTTTTGCCGAGAAAGCGGACACGGACATCCTCAGTCTCAGCCCTTGTCTTCGCTTCCTTCAGCTGCTCTTTTGCTTCATTCAGTATTTTGCTTAACTGTTCCTGCATCATTACTGTACCTCTTACTAATTCTTTTATTTCAACGGGGCTGCCCGTTATTCCCTGCCATTGTGATCTGATACATCAGGATCCCCGCCGCTACGGCGGCGTTCAGCGATTCGATCCTCCCCGCCATCGGGATCCGCACCGTTCTGTCGGCGCCCCGGATAAAAGCCTCGTCGACACCCGAGCCTTCGTTTCCGATGATCAGAGCGCAGCGCTCATCAAAAACCGCCTCAAAACAGTTCTCCGATCCTTCCATAGCGGTCACGACGATCTGTTTTCCGGAAGACCGCAGAATGTCCTCCGCTTCCTCCAGGGTGACATCTGTAAGCACCGGAACCCGAAACAGCGATCCTGCCGCGGATCTGACCACCTTGGGAGAAAAGATATCCGCACTGCCCTTCAGACACAGCACTCCGGCGGCGCCGGCGGCCTCCGCGGTGCGGATGATCGTACCGGCGTTGCCCGGATCCTGAAGCCGGTCGAGCACGATTATATCTCCCTCCGCGGTTTCCCGGATGAACTGTTCCTTCGTCATCGGCCTTTTGCGGACCACAGCGATCACACCCTGGGAGGTATCGGTATCCGAAAGCTCCCGGAAGAGCTTCCGCGGAATGCTGACAGCTTTCTCCCGGGGAAGTTCCGCGGTCAGCGCGGTTTCTGTTCCATCACAGACAAAAACCTTCTCTATCGTGAGACCCGTTTCCAGAGCGTCGATCAGGGGCTTTTGCCCCTCAAGAAGATATCTTCCCGTTCTGTCACGGTATTTCCTTCGGAGAAGTTTTTGCGCGTCTCTGTATACTGGATTATTGCCTGAAGTTATAACTATCATATCATACGCCAATAGCCGGCATACACCGGCTATTGGAAATCATGTCATTCTATCTCTTTAAGAAATCCGGGATATCGATCCCTTTGTCAAGGAATTCAGGAATATCTCTCTTGGGGACTCCTTCGAATGATGCTGTGTTTCTTGAAGCCGGTCTCTCTGTTCCTTCGACGCTCGGAACCGGGATCTCTCTTGTCTGCGGAACTACGCGTTCCTGATCGATCCTGCTGTTTTCCGTCTGAGGCTTCTCGAATCCCGCAGCGATTACTGTGATCGCGATCTCGTCCTGCATCTCGTCCTTGATGGATGTACCCAGGATGATGATAGCGTTATTGTCAGCTTCCTCTTCGATCTGGGTCGCGACTCTGTCAACATCGTACATTGTCAGGCCTCTGCCGCCGGTGATGTTGATCAGGACAGCTCTCGCGCCGGAGATCTTTGTCTCCAGAAGCGGGCTGTTGATCGCGCTGCTGACTGCGTCATCCAGCTTGTTCTCTCCGGAACCTCTGCCCACGCCCATGTGTACGATGCCGCGGTCCTTCATGATCGTTGTGACATCCGCGAAGTCCAGATTGATCAGAGCGTCATCCACGATGATGTCCGAAATGCCCTGAACGCCCTGTCTGAGCACGTCATCCGCCAGCGAGAACGCCTCGAGCAGAGATGTCTGCTCTTCAACTGTCTCCAGCAGCTTGTCATTCGGAACCACTACCAGGGAGTCCACATACTTTTTCAGGAACTTGATTCCCAGTTCAGCATGCTCCCCGCGCTTCTTTCCTTCAAATTTGAACGGTTTCGTAACCACGCCCACCGTCAGGATACCCATGTCCTTGGCGATCTTGGCAATGATCGGAGCCGCTCCTGTTCCTGTTCCGCCGCCCATGCCGCAGGTGATGAACACCATGTCTGAACCGGCGATGAATTTCTGCAGATCCTCCAGATTTTCTTCGGCTGATTTCTGCCCCACTTCAGGATTTCCGCCTGCTCCGAGACCCTTTGTCAGTTTCTCGCCTATCTGAAGCTTTGTTTCGGCTCTGTTGCGCGCAAGCGCCTGTTTATCTGTATTGACCGCCACAAAAGTCACGCCCTGCATTCCTGCCTCGATCATTCTGTTGATCGCGTTGCAGCCGCCGCCGCCGACACCGATGACTTTTATCTCCTGCAGCTTTGATTCATTGATCTCCAACTGTAGCATAGAAAACCTCCGTATCTTCTATAAAAAAACTAAATGTAGTATATCATATTACTTTTATGGCGTAAAGGAACAATAATTATTATCTCCAATGTTTATCGTACCCTCGTCCACATCCTGCTGATACAGCCTGTAAACCACTGTTTTCAGCTCTCCGGTCTCCATGCTTTTCACGATGTTCGCGTACCGGCCTTTGCAGACAAGATCATCAAAGATCCACGCCTCCACATGGCTTCCGCTGATTGAAATCTTCTTGAAATAAAGATCGGATTCCTTCGCGCAGCTGATCAGGGAAAGGGCCTTTTCGTAGATGCTGTGTTCCTTCACCTTGATTCTGGAGCCTTCTTCGCTGCCTGTCACCGTCACATTCTCCACGAGGGTGACATGCTTTTTCTTTTTGGATTTTTCAAGCACCAGCCCGTCTATATCCGTGATAATGTAGCGGGTCTCTGTTTCCGTTTCTTTTCCGGATTTCTTTTTTGTCTCCTTCTTAAACTGCGCTTCGGCGAGCCGCTCCGTCACTATCAGCTTGACTGTGCCGGGCAGGACCCGGTCAACATTTACTTTCCGTATGTACAGATTCTCCTTGAGCCTGTGGGACACCAGAAGCGGGCGCACTGAAAAAATACTGTCTCCTTCTCTGACTCCTGACATCTCCAGAATATCATCGTCGGATACAGTTCTGTTTCCGATCACCGCGATGTTGCTGATCCCGAAATAATCCAGATTCCATACAAGCGCGCCCGCCCCTATCAGGCAGGCGATGATCAGCAGCCTCAGCAGCAGATTCTTTTTCTTATGCTTTCTGGGTTTCCTCGCGTGGTTCCCGTTTCTTCTGCTCATTTCCGGCAATCCTCAAGTATGATTCCGCATATCTTCTCCGCCGCGTCTGAAGCGCCGCAGCTTCTGCATTTCTCCGCCATTTCCTTCAGCTGTCCGGGATTCTCCATGTAATGCCTGATCCTGCGGAGAATGATATCATCGGCAAGATCCTTCTCTTCGATGACTTCGGCTCCCCCGGCCTCGGCCACTGCCTGCGCGTTATAGAACTGGTGGTTTTCCGCCGCCTGAGGGAACGGAACAAATACAGCGGGAACACCGCTTACCGCCACCTCCGCGACAGTCAGCGCCCCGCTCCTGCTGATGACCAGATCGCTGGCCTTCAGGAAGGCCGCCATGTCCTGGATATACTCCATAATAACGATATTGTCCGCGGGCGTAAAGCCCTCTTCCCTGAATTCCTCCATTATCGCGTCATAATAATAGCCGCCGCATCCGAGCAGTACGCGAATGCCCTTCTGTCCGCTGAATTCATGGATCACCTTTATCATTTCCCGGTTGAGCCTTCCGGCGCCCTGGCTGCCTCCGAAGGCCAGCACCGTAAATTCATCCTCAGCGATACCCAGCCTTTTTCTGGCTTCCTCCCTGCTGAGCTCCATGAATTCGCGCCGCACAGGATTTCCTGTAAAGATGTGCTTTTCCGGATCGCGGAAGTACTCCCCGGCTTTTCTGAAGCCGAGAAAGATCTTTCTGGCGCTGCTGGCAAGCAGCTTGTTGGTCTTGCCCGGAATCGCGTTCTGCTCGTGGATGTATGTGGGGACCTTGGCCTTTTCAGCCATGTAAACCACAGGCGCGCTCGCGTACCCGCCTGTTCCCACGACGATATCCGGTCTGTATTCCCGGATCAGTTTCTTCGCCTGTTTCCTGCCTTTGAGCAGACGGCGCACCGAAAGGATCATCCCGCGGAGCGTTCTGCTGAAGCCGTCCGCGCTGATCAGCGTGATCTCGTATCCGGTCTGCGGAATGAGGTCCTTCTCCATGCCGATCTCGGATCCTATGAAAAGTATCTCTGTATCCGGGTCTCTTCTCCTGAATTCATCCGCGATCGCCACCGCCGGGTAGATATGTCCGCCGGTGCCTCCGCAGGTCATAATCACTCTCATATTTCCTCCAGATCCTTCAGATTCTCCAGATCCTCCAAAGCGTCCTTCTTGCTTCGGGCCGATATGTTCAGAAGCACTCCGGCCGCGAAAAGGAACATCAGGATGCCGTTTCCGCCGTAGCTGATGAAAGGCAGGTTGATTCCTGTCGCGGGCATCGAGGCTGTTACAACAGCGACATTAAGGATCAGCTGAATCGCCACCATGATCACCACGCCCGACGCCATCAGCATGCCGAACCGGTCTGACGCGTTTATCGCGATATGCATGCCCCTCCATATGAAAAGGCAGTAGACAGCCAGGAGCGCGAGGATCCCGATATAACCCAGCTCCTCCCCGATGATGGCCAGAATAAAATCGTTCTGCGGTTCGGGAAGATACAGACTCTTCTGGACGCTGTTGCCCAGTCCCGCGCCGGTAAGCCCTCCCGAGCCGAGCGCCAGGAGCGACTGGGCGACCTGATATCCTTCGCCGAACATATCCTCAAAGGGATTTATAAAGTTTGTCATTCTGGAATACCAGAAAGAATCTTTCATGAAGAACAGGATGAAAAGAAGTCCGATGCCTCCCGCGGCGACTGTTACCCATACATAGATCCAGCGCATGCCCGCGACCAGCATCAGCGCGACAGCTATGCCGCAGACCGTGATCGCGGTCGACAGGTTAGGCTGCCTGATGATCAGGAAAGCGCAGGCCGCCGTAATCGCCAGCACCGGCAGAATGCCCAGGGCCAGCGACCTTGCCCGTCCCGGTTTTTCACCCAGAAACCAGGAAATAAACAGAATGATCCCGAGCTTTGTCCATTCTCCCGGCATGAACGTGACGGGGCCGACCGCGAGCCAGCGCTGCGCGCCGTTTCTCTCGGTTCCGATCAGCAGCACAAGCACAAGAAGACCGATGCAGGCTATGATGCCCAGCACCGCGACCTTCTTATAAAAACGGTAATCGATATTCATACCGATCACCATCGCCACAAGCCCGACGCAGATCCATATGCCGTCACGGATAAGATAATAGAACGGGGTCCCGTTGACGCTGATCGAATAATAGTAGCTGGCGCTGAACACCATAATAAGCCCGAAGGCCACCAGGATCAGCGTGATCAGCAGAAACGGGAAATCCACTTTTTTCGTGTTCAGAGTTCTGTCAGTCAGGGCAGTAAGTTTTTCACGCATTGCTTGAAGTGCTCCCCTCTCTGTTCGAAGTTATCGTACATATCCCAGCTGGCGCAAGCGGGAGAAAGAAGGACAACGTCGCCCGGCTCAGCTCCGGAATACGCCTCTCTTACACATGCTTCCATATCCGGGCAGATAACGGTGTTGCTGAAGCCCTGCGCCTCTGCGGCTTCTTTGATCTTCTCCGCCGTAACTCCCAGAAGCACCAGTTTTTTCACCCGGCCTTCAAAGAATTCCGCGAACTCGGTGAAGTCCGATTTTTTGTCATATCCGCCCGCGATCAGTATGATATTCTCTTTCATCGCCTCCAGCGCCTTGATCGAGGCGTCAGGGTTCGTCCCCTTTGAATCGTTGACAAACCGCACTCCTCCGATCTCTCCGCAGGGCTCGATCCGGTGCTCCACTCCGGGGAAAACGCGGAGCGATTCCCCGATGACCTCCCCGTCGATCCCGCTGAAATAAGCGACAGCGGCAGCGGCAAGAGCGTTTTCCAGATTATGCGCTCCGGGGATCAGCAGTTCATCCGTTCCGCAGATGTAAACCATCTCCCCTTCCTCTGTGCGGATCACGATCTGTCCGTCCTTTACATAGGCGCCGAATTCCAGTTCCTCCAGCCTGCTGAAGGGAACCACCTTCGCGGGGCAGTCCGCCGCCAGGGAATAGCAGAGTTTGTCATCATAATTGACGACGCAGTACTGATCGCTGCTCTGGCGCGCGAAGATCCGGGCCTTGGCCGCGCCGTAGTTTTCCATATTTCCATGTCTGTTCAGATGATCCGGCGTCAGGTTCAGGATCGCCGAAACCTCCGGCTGGAATTCTGAAACGGTCTCCAGCTGGAAACTGCTGACCTCTGTAACGAGCCAGCTGTCATCCCCCGCGCTGCGCGCGCCGTCGATCACCGCGACGCCGATATTGCCTACTACATAGGTGTCCCTTCCGGCAGCGCGGCAGATTTCTCCGACCAGCGTCGTCGTTGTCGTCTTTCCATTGGTGCCTGTGATGGCGATATAATGGCCCCTGCCCGCCCGGTAAGCCAGCTCCAGCTCACCGATGATCTCAGCGCCGCTCTCCTGCGCGCGGCGTATAAAATCAAGCGCCGGGGGAACTCCGGGACTGAGCACCAGCATGTCATAGGACGCGGGATCCTCGGGAATCTCTCCCAGCCAGCATTTTACCGGTCTTTCACGCAGCATGCCGGCAAGCTCCGGACTCATCTCCTCCAGCTTCTTGCTGTCCTGCACAGACACCTCCGCGCCCATGTCCAGGGCAGCGTCCATCGCCGCGACGCCGGATTTTCCCATTCCTACAACCAGCACTTTTTTATTCTTCAGCAGTTCTCCATTCATTCTGTCGATTTCCTCTTTTCCTGTTTTCTCAATGCAGCACCAGCAGCCCCGCCAGACAGCAGACCGCTGTAAATGCCCAGAACATCTTTACTACCTGCGTTTCCTTCATTCCGCCCTTCTCAAAGTGATGATGGATCGGAGCCATCCTGAATATCCTCTTGCCGTGGGTCAGCTTGAAATATCCCACCTGCATGATAACAGACAGAGCTTCGATCACATACAGCAGCCCGATGATCAGAAGCAGAAGCTCCAGCTTCATCGACACCGCCGCGGCAGCGATCCCGCCGCCCAGCGCCAGAGAACCGGTATCACCCATGAACACCTTCGCGGGGTTCTTGTTAAACACCAGAAATCCCAGGCATCCTCCGCAGAGCGCCGCAAAGAAAATGATTCCCGGCGCGGTCTCCGCGTCCGCCCCGCTGCTCATGGATGAAAACATCAGGCCCGCAGCGGTGAACGCCGCGGACACCATCGCCGTCACGCCTGCCGCCAGGCCGTCCAGGCCGTCTGTCAGATTGACCGCGTTGGTCATCGCCAGCACCGCGAACACCACAAAGGGCACATACAGAATCCCGAAATCCACATATGTGTCAAATCCCGGGAAGTATACCATCGATCCGTGTCCCGAGAACATCCGGAACAGGATCCCGAACGCCAGAGCCGCTCCGAGCTGGAGCGCGAACTTCGGCTTCACCTTCAGGCCTTCATTCTGTTTTTTGATCACCTTCAGATAGTCGTCCAGAAAGCCTACCAGGCCGAATACGAGAAATACCAGCAGGATGATCAGCGTCGTTCTCAGATGAAAGCCCCACGCGGAGGCCGCCGCGATTCCCGCGCCCGCTGAAGCCGCGGTCGTTCCCGCAATGATGGAAAGGCCGCCCATGCTCGGCGTTCCTGCCTTTGAATAATGGGATTTAAGCCCTTCCTCCCGTATATTCTGTCCCGCCTTCCTTCTCAGGAACGGGATCTCCGCCTTTGTAATGATCAAAGTGATTAGAAACGATGCCGCGGCAGCAATCAGAATTGTCGCTAAAACTGTCATTTCTGTTCCTGCCCTTCTGTCAGTACTTCTACGATTTCTTCCATTTTCATTCCGCGGGATGCCTTGACCAGAACAACGTCACCCTGCGATACATATTCGTCACGCTTCTTCAGAAACGCTTCCTTCGTTTTGAAATGCGATGTCTTCAGCGCTCCCCCTGAAGCGCCCTCGGAAATATGCCGCGCCAGAGGGCCGATGGTGATCAGCCGGTCGATCCGGCAGCTCCTCGCGAATGTTCCCACGCCGTAATGAAGAGCCTCGCTCTGCTCTCCAAGCTCGTACATCTCGCCCAGGATCGCGACACGTCTGCCTTCCGTCCTGCTCTGCTCCAGAACCTTCAGGGCGCTTTTCACCGAATCCGGGCTCGCGTTGTAGGTATCGTCAATGACGGTAAGCCCGTTTTTGCGGATGACGTTCATGCGGCTTCCTGTCAGCTGTGTCCGGGCAAGCCCCCTTCCGATCTCTTCCAGGGTCATTCCCAGACAGGTCCCGACGGCTGCCGCGGCAGCTCCGTTAAAGGCGTTATGCCTTCCCGGCACCGGTATCGCGTAATCCGTCACCTCATTATCGTGCTCAAGCCGGAAGCGGATGCCGTCGATCCCCTCTTCAGTTATATCCGAAACGATGAAATCGCTTTTCCCGTTGGTCCCGACAAAAATCCGGCTGTAGTCACCGGCGGTGCGCTCTCTGGTAAGGAATTCCGGATCCTGGACAAAGACCATCGTTCCGCCCTCCTCCTTCGGAAGCAGGTGATTCGTGATCTCCATTTTCGCCTGAAAGATCCCGTCCCGGCTGCCCAGGTTTTCCATATGCGCCACACCGATATTGGTTATCACGCCGATCATTGGCCTGACGATCCGGGACAGCCTGTCGATCTCCCCGAATCCGCTCATTCCCATCTCCAGAACGACCGCGTCATAGCTTTCGTCCAGTGTGAAAATGGACAGCGGCAGGCCTATATCATTATTGTAGTTTTTGAGGTTTTTTCCGCAGCGGTATTTCTCGTTCAGCACGCTGCATATCATATCCCTCGTGGAGGTCTTTCCCACGCTCCCGGTTACCGCGACGCGTATGATGTCCAGCTCCCGCAGATAGTACTCCGCCAGATCGCCCATCGCGCGCACAGTATCATCCACCAGGATCGCGTTAACATCAGCGTCCTCCGGAAGCGCCTCCTCATTCGAGATCAGGACGGTCCTGCATCCCTGCTCCACTACCTGCGGAATAAACTCATGACCGTCCCGGTTCTCTCCCGCTATGCATACAAACATATCCCCTGCGGAGCACTCCCTGGAATCGTGTTTCACCCCTGTAATGCTGTTTTCTTCACATGTCCGGATGAGCCTGCCGCCCATAGCCGCAGCCGCATCCGCAACGCTGATCGCCTTCATCCTTGTATCTCTTTTCTCTGTATCTATTCTTTATACAGGTAAACTCTGGTTCCCTTCTTCACTTCTGTTCCCGCGGCGGGGTACTGCCTGATGACAAGGTAATCCTCATCCTCGTCGTCCTCCACCTCGTCCATGTCGTACCGCAGATCCTTGCTCTCCAGAATACCCGCGGCGTCGCTGACATTCTTTCCAACCAAATCCGGAATCTGAACCCGCTCTGACTCTTCCTCATCGGGTTCCGCGTCAGCGGAAATATTCAGATACGGAAGTGTCTTCTTCAGGACCTGATTCACGCCCGGCGCGGCGACTACGCTGCCGAAATGCGCGCCCTTGGGGCTGTCCACGATGAACAGGACGGCGACCTTCGGGTCGTCCATCGGAGCCATCGCTATGCAGGACGAATATGTATCGCCGCTGTAGCCGACTCCGTCCTCTCTGGGTTTGTTGGCGGTACCGGTCTTGGCGCCGACATGATAGCCGGGAACCGCGGCCGCGGCGGCTCCGCCTCCGTCAGCCACATATTCCATTATATCACAAACATTTCTCGCTGTTTCCTTAGAAACAGTCTGACGCACTACTTCCGGCTCAAATTCTTTTACGACATTTCCTTCAGAATCCGTAAGCGCCTTGACCAGGCGAGGCTTCATCAGCTTTCCCTCATTTCCCAGGGAGCAGACGGCGGTGATCAGCTCTATCGGAGTTACAGCTACGCCCTGTCCAAAGCCGATGGTCGCCAGGCCGATCTCACCCGCGCTTTCGCGGTCCTGCAGGATCGCCGTTGTTTCGCCCGGAAAATCGATTCCCGTCTTGTCGGAGATCCCGAATGTGTCTATATATTCATAGAACGTATCGATCCCTATCTTCAGGGCGATCTTCATGAACACGGGGTTGCAGGAATTGCTGACCGCCTCCTTGAGCGTCTCGGTCCCGTGGGAATCAGGATATGCCCAGCACTGGATGAATCTGCCGGCCACGGTATATCCGCTGTTGCATTCGTACTTTTTCTTCAGATTGGTCACGTTTTCCTCCAGCGCGGTGGATGTCGTGATCAGCTTGAATGACGAACCGGGCTCATATACATCGCAGATCAGCGAATTTCTCCACATATCGGAAAGGTATTCGCTCTGCTCCTGAGCAGTCATCTTCTTGAACGCCTCTTTGTCTTTTTTGTTCGAAGGCGTCATCGGATCATTCAGATCAAAGGCAGGATACTGCGCCATCGCCATGACATCGCCCGTCTCCACGTTCATCACGATTCCCAGTCCTCTCTTCGCCTTTGTCTTTTTTACCTGTTTCTTAAGAGCGTCCTCCATGTAATGCTGGATCACATGGTCGATGGTGGAGATCAGATTGTATCCGTCCTTGGCCTTATAATGGCGTTCCTCATCATAGGAATTGGTGAGCTGCCTGCCGCCGGTATCCGTATAGCTGATCCACCTTCCGGAAATGCCGCTGAGGTACTGGTTGTACTGCAGCTCAAGGCCGGAAAGGCCTTCATTGTCGATGTTGACAGAGCCCACAACGTGCGCGGCGCTTTCGCCGAGCGGATAGCTCCTCTTCGTATCCTCTACGATCTCAATGCCTTTCGCCTTTGATTTGCGGATCATGTCCGCTGTATTCTTGTCCAGGCCTCTGGTCACGCAGAGCAGATTTTCCTCGGAATACAGGATCTTATTGATCTTGAACTCCTCGACGCCGGTATACTTAAGCAGGACCTGCCTTGTTTTCTGTATGTTCGCGGCGATCTCTTCGCTGTCCTTTCCCTGCCGGATGCTGTCCGGGCGCACCCAGATAGAATAGCACTTCACGCTGACCGCGAGTTCCTCTCCGTTCGCGTCATAAATGACGCCGCGCTCCGCCTTGAGCGTCTGGTCCTGTGTCTGCTGCTGTATCGCGCGCGCGGAATACTCCTCTCCCCTGACGATCTGGATCCATCCGACCCTGAACGCGAGAAGCAGAAGGACGCCAAAAATCAGCGCCACCACCAGCATCAGATTATGTTTGCTTCTGCCTGAAACGGACATTCGCACCTTCCCCCTGAAACAAGGAATCCCGGACACTTAACAAAAACATACGTCCGGGGTTCCACTTTATGATCCTTATTACTGATAGGCTTTCGCCTTCAGGACATCTGCAAATCCGGCTGCCGGGATATCATCAGTCGTGATATATACGATCTGATCCGCGTCCGCGGTGACCATTCCCAGCTCCTTCGATGCCCGCTTTTCCACATATCCGACTCCGTTCATCGTCGTCTGAGAGGACTGCAGGTTCTTGATCTCATCCCAGAGATTGCTGTTCTCGGCCTCAATCGCGCTGATGTCATAGCGTATCGACGCGGCGTAGGCAGTCATGACGATAAGCATGATCATGGTAATCACTCCTGCCAGAAGAATGCCGAGCACAAGCCGGTGGTCTTTCCCGATGTTCAGTTCAACACTCGAAGCCTTTGCAGCCGCCTGTCTTCGTCTTTCACGATGTTCCCTGCTTTCGCCGGGCTTCATCTCCAGTCCGTACTTCTGGTATTGCTGCTGGTATTCGTACCATTGTTCTGCTGCAATCATTGATATCGCCTCTCTTCTGCAGTGCCTTTATCTTCAGCCCTTCTTCTCGATTACACGCAGCTTGGCGCTCCTCGATCTCGGGTTGCTTTCCAGCTCCTCCTCCCCTGCAGTAAGGGGTTTTCCTGTAACTTTCTTTACGTCGGCAACCTTGCCGCATACGCAGACCGGCAGGTCTTTCGGGCAGGTGCACGGATTCAGTCTTTTCGCAAAGGCATCCTTTACGATGCGGTCCTCCAGCGAATGGAACGTGATGACCGCCAGCCGCCCTCCGGGCCTGAGCACATCGCAGTATTCGTCGCACGCCCTTCTGAGCTGTTCCAGTTCGTCGTTCACCTCGATCCGTATGGCCTGAAAGGTTCTCTTTGCCGGATGAGGCCCTTCCCTGCGCGCTGACGCCGGTATCGCCGCCTTGATGATCTCCGACAGCTCTCCGGTGGTCTTCACGGGGCTTTCCGCCCGCGCCTTTACGATGAACTCCGCGATCCGGGAAGCCCAGCGCTCCTCTCCGTATCTCCGGATGATTTCGGCCAGATGGCCCTTGTCGTATCCGTTTACTACATCATACGCGGTCAGGGAGTCGTCCTGATTCATTCTCATGTCCAGCGGCGCGTCCTGCATGTATGAGAAGCCCCGCTGAGCGTTATCAAGCTGAAAGGATGAAACGCCGATGTCCAGGATCGCCCCGTCCAGGCCGTCAATGCCGTGATCCTCCAGAACCGCCTTGATCTCGGCGTATGTGCTCTGAACGAGGATCTTCCTGCAGGGATATTCTTCAAGCCTTTTCCCTGCCGCCTCCAGCGCGTCCCGGTCTCTGTCTATTCCTATCAGGATGCCGCTGCTTCCCAGCCTGCCGGCGATTCCGGAAGCATGCCCGCCGCCTCCCAGAGTTCCGTCGGCGTAAATGCCGTCTTCTCTGATCCGCAGCGCGTCCATGCACTCCTGATACAGCACCGGTACATGCTTAAAATCCATAGACTTCCAGTCCTTCTGCCGCTTCGCTGGCATCCATCAGTTCTCCGGTCTGCGGATCCAGCTCCGCCTCCCAGTTTTCCCTGCTCCAGACCTCTATCACGCGGTTGCTTCCAATGGTGATCAGTTCCTTGGTGATTCCCGCGTACTCCCTCAGCTCCTGGGGGATCGTCAGCCGTCCCTGCTTATCGATATCGCATTCCGCGGCCGAGGAATGGAAATGCCTTCTCACCCTGCGGCTCACAGGATTGCTGTCCGGCAGGGTGTCCAGCTTGTCGACAAATTTCTTCCACTCGTCAAGCGTATAGATGGTCAGACACCTGTCCAGCGATTTGGCCATGATGCATTTCCCGCGGAGTTCGTCTCTGAATTTCACAGGCACGATCAGCCGGTTTTTACCGTCTATGGAGTTGTTGTATTTGCCTACGAACATTTGTCTGAAGACCCTTCTCCGCGGGTAATTTTAGATACACTTATACACCATTTCAGTATTTACAAAACCATTTTAAGCCACCACCCTCCATTTGTCAACCACCACACATCCCTTTCACTCCATTTTTAGGATCAACACCTCCCCCGGGCATCCCCAAAAGCCCGAAAAGGCTTGAAAAATCAAGGTTTCAAGAGTATTATATGTATTGGAGTTGTTGTGTCTGTCTGAAGGGAACATGAGTATGAAGAAGAAGACGATCCGACGGACCGTATTGATCGGAGCGGTTTGCGCCGTTTTTTTACCCGCGCTGTGGGGATGCGGCTCAAACGCCAGTGACTCTGATTATGCAGGAGAAGAATATGACGCGTCATATCTGACTGATGAATATGCGAGCCAGCTGGTTGCTGACGGCGCGAAAACAGTGACCGGGACGCTTGAGATGAGCGGATCGGAAGAAAACTGTACCGTAACCGTCCACGAAAAGAAAATCGTCAGGAATGATGATTACGAGAAGGGCTACTACATTGCCGACAGGAACAAGGAGACCGTGTGCTCTCTCAGCAGCGATCTCGGGCTTGCCGCTGATGTAGACGGGGAAACCGTTGTTCTTCAGACCGATGAGTTCATCAAATACAACAGCAAAAATGCCGATTCCCTTTATACTGTTTATCTGATCGGCGATACTGCCGAGCTGATACTGCCTCTGAACCCGGATTCTTCCGGAGGCAGCGAGAATTAAAGCCGGAGGACTTACATGCCGGTACCGGATCCAGTTGCTTTTACCATCTTTCATATAGATATCATGTGGTACGCCGTGCTGATCATTTCAGGTATCCTGATCGGAACAGCCATATGCTGCCTGCGCGCGCCGTCCCATGACCTGACTTCTGACAATATCCTGAATTTCGTGATTATCTGCGTGCCCGCCGGAATCATCGGCGCGCGCGCTTATTATGTCCTTTTTCACTGGGACTGGTACGCGGGGGATCTGTTCAAGATCATCAATATCCGTGCGGGCGGGCTTGCCATCCACGGAGGTCTGATCGCGGGGCTGCTTGCAGCCGCGATCCTCTGCGCCGTCTGGAAGATACGGCCGTTCAATCTCATGGATCTCGCCGCCCCTTCCATCGCGTTCGCCCAGTCGGTCGGCCGCTGGGGCAATTATTTCAATTCCGAAGCCCACGGCGGACCCACAGACCTCCCCTGGGCCATCACCGTCGACGGCCAGTCTGTACATCCGACATTTCTCTATGAATCCATCTGGTGTTTCCTGCTTTTTCTGTTCCTGCTGTGGATGGACCGCCGCAGGTCATTCGAAGGGCAAATCATCCTCCTCTACGGGTTGCTTTACTCCGCGGAGCGGTTTTTCGTCGAGGGACTGCGTACGGACAGCCTGATGATCGGGCCGTTCAAGCAGGCGCAGGTCATATCCGTTGTGATCTTCGCCGTATGCCTTATCCTTTACATTCTGTTTTCACACAAAAAAAAGAAGCCTCTGCGGTAGTCCGAAGCTTCAAAGTGTGACAAAGCCAGGCCGGAGTCCCGCGCCTTCCGGATTTCACTGCCTTCCAGATCTTCTTGCCATCCAGCGTCCCTTACCTTTCAGATTCCTCGCGCCTTCCAAAACTGCTTCAGTTTCCCGGTTTTCTGGAACACAGCTTCCAAAATACCTTCTGATTACTGATATTTTGGAACAGAACTCTCAAAATACAGGAACATGACTTCCAAAAATCCTTTTGATTACTAAAATTTTGGAACAGAGCTTCCAAAATTTCTACTATAACGCTCTGTCTTGGAACGATACCGCCGGGCAACCGCGTCCCGCTTCCAGGATAACCTTTTGAAAGGACATTTCTGGAAGCAGCCTTCCAAAAAAGTCCCGTTTCGCGACAATCTTGGAAGCCGGGTTCATTTCACAGCCTCTTCCGCTGCCCTGACAGATACACCCTGTACAAAACTCCTCCGGAAATTCCCATTATTATCCAGAATCAATTAAAGATTACTGTCCGCCGCCCTGCACGGACGCCGATCGGTCTGCGGATGACTGCCGCCTGCATAACAAAACCCCGCTCCAGACATGGACGCGGGGCCGGACTCTCACAGGTC
>CADBRP010000137.1 GCA_902797095.1 uncultured Eubacteriales bacterium
ACGCCCATCTGCTCGGCGACTTCCCAGTCGTCCAGATTGTCATACATACCGATCATCATGGAGTTCGTGATGATGACACGCGGAGCTTCCGGCTTGGAGGGGAACAGTCCCAGCGGATGGCCGGATTCAACTACCAGCGTCTGGTTTTCTGTCATGACCTCCAGATATTTCTTGATCAGGCGGTACTGCAGCCAATTCTGGCAGACCTGTCCTGTCTCGCCATAGGTTACCAGTTCGTAAGGATACAGCGCGACCTCAAAGTCCAGGTTGTTGTCGATCATGACCTGGAAAGCCTTGCCCGCCAGGCAGTTGCCTTTGTATTCGTCGATCGGTTTTCCGTAAAGGCGGCCTTCCGGACGATATCTGTAGGCGTAGACTCTTCCGTATGTCTTCAGTTCCTCCATGAATTCCGGAGCCAGCTTTTCGTGCAGCTCTTCCGGAACATAACGGAGCGCGTTCTTCAGCGCGATCTTCGTCTGAGCCTTTGTCAGGCGGAAACCTCTGTCCGGAGCCCGGCGGATGCCTTCCTGAAATTCAGGATAATCCGGCAGTTCATTTCCCAGTTTAATCGTCATGGCGTTTCCAATCACTTTATTATCCAGCATATTATCTCCTTCCTTATTGCCTGTTGGCTGTAAAAGATTCTGGCTGTAAATGTATTTACGTTCTGTATTTCTTACTTAAGCTTTACAACTTTTTCAACAACGTCGATGATGCTGCCGTCCTTGACCAGCTCGTCGAACTTCGCCAGCTCGCCGATCATAATGATGTCCTCTTCAAGCGGCTCAACATACTTACGGATATAGTCATATGCCGCTCTGGTCGCCGGCGCCAGGTTATCGATGCCGTGCTGTCCCAGCTCTTCTCTGAGCCATACAGCCTGTGTTGCCGCGTAAAGCTCAATGCCGATTACTTTCTGCGCGTTGTCCAGTACCATGGCCGCTGTTCTCGCCGCGGTGGTTCCCATGGAAACGTGGTCTTCCTGGTTCGCGGATGTCGGAATGGAGTCAACGCACGCGGGATGGTCATAGATCTTATTCTCAGAAACCATGGACGCCGCAGCGTACTGCGCGATCATGAATCCGGTATGCAGTCCGCCGTGCTTGGTCAGGAACGCGGGCAGTCCTTCGGAGATTGCCGGATTGACCAGACGCTCGATACGGCGCTCGGAAACGTTCGCCAGCTCGGAAAGCGCGATCTTCAGAAAATCGAACGCCAGCGCCATCGGCTGTCCGTGGAAGTTTCCTCCGGAGATTACTTCATCATCATCCGGGAATACCAGCGGGTTGTCTGTAACCGCGTTGATCTCTCTCGCAACGATATCTCTGACATAGTAGATCGCGTCTCTGGACGCTCCGTGAATCTGCGGAGCGCATCTCTGGGAATACGGATCCTGCACCTTGACCTCGTGCAGCCACTTCGCGTTTTCCGATCCGTTGAGCAGCTTGTTCAGGTTCTCCGCCTCTACGATCTGGCCTCTCTGTCCTCTGATCTCATGGACCTTGTAGTCGTACGCCTTACGGATCGCCTGCTGCGCTTCTCCTGTCATGGCAACCGCGATATCCGCGATCTTCAGCAGCTTCATCGCGTCCCAAAGGACGTTCAGGCCGACCGCCGTCATCATCTGTGTTCCGTTATTCAGTGCCAGGCCTTCCTTCGCCGCCAGCTCGACGGGTTTGATCCCCGCGTCCTTCATGGCTTCCTTCGCTTCCATGACCTCGCCTTTGTACTCGACCATTCCTTCGCCGATCAGTCCCAGCGCGATGCAGGAAAGGGGAGCCAGGTCTCCGGATGATCCGACGGATCCCTTCTCAGGCACGATAGGATGAACTCCCGCGTTCAGCATATCCACCATGGTCTGAACGGTGTGATACCTGATGCCGGAATATCCTCTGCAAAGGTTGTTGCATCTGAGCAGCATCGCCGCGCGTACATATTCTGTCGGATACGCGTCGCCCATCGCGCAGGTGTGACTGATGATCAGGTTCTTCTGCAGCTCTGCTGTTTCTTCAGGAGAAATGGCGACATTGGCGAATTTGCCAAAACCTGTTGTCAGTCCATAGATGACCGCGCCCTCCTCAAGCTTCTTCTCAACGTATGCCCTGGACTTGTTCATCGCCTCTTTAGCCTCTCCCGCGATGATAACCTTTTCACCG
>CADBRP010000138.1 GCA_902797095.1 uncultured Eubacteriales bacterium
ATCCAAGATTTCATGTTCAAAAGTTGGAAGAAAATAATTTCAAACAAAATAATCCAAAATCCAGTCTTCTGAACGCCCGAATAAGGGCCCTGAAAAATCAAATCTTGGATTATTAAAGCAATTACCAACACTATTCCAAGTTCCGTTGACATAAAACAAGACGGGCCTGCGCAAAACGGCACGGAACTGCGCAAGGCGGCACGGATATACAAAACGACGCCAAGAACACGCAAAACAATACAGCAGCCCCAGCAATCACAGCATCCACAGCACCCGCAACACTCGCAGCAATCGCAGCAACCGCACCCGCAACACTCGCAGCAATCGCAGCAACCGCACCCGCACCTGCAAAGAAAAAGGACCGCCGCGCTAAGCTCAGCGCGGCGGTCCCTTTTCAGTCTTTCAAAACTGTATCCGAGTTATTTGTTCAGATATTTGTCAATGCTGGTTGCGGCTGTCTTGCCGGCTCCCATCGCCAGGATTACTGTGGCAGCTCCGGTTACCGCGTCACCGCCGGCGTATACGCCTTCGCGGTTTGTAGCAGCGCCGTCATCGGTTCCGATTCCGCCGCGGCTGTTGGCTTCCAGATTTTCAGTGGTATCCAGGATCAGGGTGTTCAGCCTTGTTCCGATGGACATGATGACTTCGTCGACATCCAGAATGTAGTTGGATCCTTCGATCTCAACAGGTCTTCTTCTTCCGGAAGCGTCAGGCTCGCCCAGCTCCATCTTCACAACTTCGATTCCGGTAACGTGGCCTTCCTCATCGCCGATGATCCTGACAGGATTTCTCAGCAGCTGGAAGTCTACGCCTTCCTCGATGGCGTGGTGGATTTCCTCACGTCTTGCGGGGATCTCCTCCATGGACCGGCGGTAAACGATGTAAACCTTTTCCGCGCCCATTCTCATCGCGCATCTTGCGGCGTCCATGGCAACGTTTCCGCCGCCTACGACAGCAATGCGGCTGCCCTGGGGAACCGGTGTGTCATAGTCATCCAAGTATCCCTTCATCAGGTTGATTCTGGTCAGGTACTCATTTGCGGAGCAAACGCCCAAAAGGTTTTCGCCCGGGATATTCATAAAGGACGGAAGTCCCGCGCCTGTTCCTACGAATACAGCGTCGAAGCCTTCCTCGTCCAGCAGTTCGTCCACGGTCTCAGCTCTTCCGATGATCGCGTTGCTGATGAACTCAACGCCGCGGTCCTCCAGCTTTTTCACCTCTGCCGCGACGATGTCCTTCGGCAGACGGAATTCCGGAATGCCGTAGGCAAGAACGCCGCCCGGCTTATGCAGGGATTCGTAAACGGTTACAGCGTAGCCCTTTGCGGACAGGTCGCCTGCGCAGGTCAGTCCCGCGGGGCCCGCTCCTACTACAGCAACGCGTTTGCCGTTGCTCGGCGCGAGGTTCGCGGCCTCATCGTATCCGTATACTTCCTTCAGCTCTTCTTCATGCTCAGCATGCCAGTCAGAGACAAAACGCTCCAGACGGCCGATGGATACCGGCTCGCCCTTGACACCTCTGACGCAGACGCCTTCGCACTGGTTTTCCTGCGGGCAGACTCTGCCGCAGATACGCGGAAGCGCGCTGTCTTCAGAGATGATCTGATACGCCGCTTCAAAGTCGCCTTCCGCGACCTTCGCTACGAAGTCAGGAATCTTGATCATGACCGGGCATCCCTTTGTGCAGGGCTTTGTTCTGCACTTCAGGCAGCGCATGGCTTCGTTGATCGCCATCTCAGGAGTGTAACCTTCCGCTACTTCCTTGAAATTTCTCGCACGTACTGCCGGGTCCTGTTCCGGCATGGGGTTCTTTACCGCTTTCAGATTAATCATGGTAACGTACACCTCCTGTCAGACGGCAGATGTGTTCTCTGTCGTGCTTCTCCTGCTCCGAATAATAGGCGCTTCTCTTGATCAGCTCGTCCCAGTCTACCAGGCTTCCGTCAAATTCCGGTCCGTCAACGCAGACGAACTTGTTCTCGCCGCCTACGATGCAGCGGCAGCCGCCGCACATTCCTGTTCCGTCGATCATATACGCTGTCAGGGAAGCGATGGAGTGGATGCCGTATTCCTCTGCGATCTTGCAGGTGAACTTCATCATCATCGGAGGACCTACCGCAACGACCTCATCATACTCATTGCCTGCCTCGATCAGCTCCTTCAGCTTATCTGTGGTGAATCCCTTCTCTCCGTAGGATCCGTCATCTGTGGTGATGAACACACGGTCAACGCCCGCTTTGAATTCATCCTCCAGAATGACCTGCGCCTTGCTCTTGAATCCCGCGATCATGTCAACGTGGATACCGTGATCATGCATTCCGCAGGCCAGAGGATATGCCAGAGCGTTTCCTGTACCGCCGCCTACGACGCAGACCTTCTTCAGGCCTTCCATCTCTGTCGGCTTGCCCAGAGGACCGACGACGTCCATCAGGTAATCGCCTTCCTCCAGCTGGTCCATCAGCATCGTCGTGCGTCCTACCGCCGCGTAGATCAGGTCGATGGTTCCGGCTTCGGAGTCATGACCCGCCATGGTAAGAGGAATTCTTTCCCCGTGCTCATCGGTACGAAGAATGATGAACTGACCGGGTTTCGCTTTTCTCGCAACCAGGGGAGCTTCAATGACGAGCCAGGTCATGGTCTCATTCAAACGTCTTTTGCGAACAATCTTATACATTGAAATCTCTCCTTTCCTTTAGTTGCTCTCAAATTCTTTTTTCTGCTTCAGCAGCTTCGTGTATCTCGCCACAGCCGCGTCCTCTGCCTTTGCAAAGAGTTCAGCCGCGCGTTCCGGAGCCTTCATCTGCAGGGAGTTATATCTTACTTCGCCCATCAGGAAGTCCTGATACTTCTCTGTCGGAGGAGCACTGTCAACAGACAGCGGGTTCTTCTTCTCCAGGATCGCTGCCGGGTTGTAGCGCATCAGGTTCCAGTATCCCGCTCTGACCGCGCGCTTCATTTCCAGCATAGCCTTGTTCATGCCTGCCTTTACGCCGTGGTTGATGCAGGGAGCGTAAGCGATGATCAGGGACGGACCGTCGTAAGCTTCCGCTTCGCGGATCGCCTTCAGGGTCTGTGCCGGGTTCGCGCCCATCGCTACCTGAGCGACGTAGACATATCCGTATGCCATCGCGATCTGAGCCAGGTTCTTCTTTGTAACGGACTTGCCGGAAGCCGCGAACTGCGCTACAGCGCCGATCGGAGTCGACTTGGAGGACTGTCCGCCGGTGTTGGAGTAAACCTCTGTATCGAAGACCAGTACATTGACGTTCTCGCCGGAGGCAAGCACGTGATCCAGTCCGCCGTAACCGATGTCGTATGCCCATCCGTCACCGCCGAACATCCAGATGGACGGCTTCGGCAGCATGTCCTTATTCTCGGCGACATACTTCGCGTCAGCGTTATCGGAATTCTCGCAGGCTGCAGCCAGAGCCTTTCCGGTCTCGTCCGCGCCCTTCGGGTCGTTCATGTTCGCAAGCCACGCGTTTGCCGCTTCCGCAAAGGCAGGATCCTCAGCAAGACGCTCTACCGCGTGCTGCATCTCAAGTCTTCTGGCCTTCATAGCGACAGCCATGCCGTAGCCATACTCAGCGTTGTCCTCGAACAGGGAGTTTGACCATGCCGGACCTCTTCCTTCCGGATTTACCGTGTAAGGAGAGGACGGTGCGGACAGACCCCAGATGGAGGAGCATCCGGTAGCGTTCGCGATGAACATTCTGTCACCGAACAGCTGTGTGACCAGCTTCGCGTAAGGTGTTTCTCCGCATCCCGGGCATGCGCCGGAGAACTCGAGCAGCGGCTGCATGAACTGGGAACCGGTTACTGTCTGATCTGTTTTGTATTCGTCCTGTGTAGCGATATTCGCGAACAGGTAATCGAACTTCTCCTGAGCTTCTGCTTCCGCAGTGCCTGCAACGACCATTTCCAGAGCTTTCTTTCTGGACGGGCAGACCTCCGCGCAGGAACCGCAGCCTGTGCAGTCCAGAGCGGAAATTCCGAGTGTGAAGAACTTGTCCGGATCTCCCTTGAACGGAACCTTGACGCCGTCGAAGTCCTCAGCCTGTTCCTTCGTCAGAACGAACGGACGGATGACAGCGTGCGGGCAGACATAGGAGCACCAGTTGCACTGCATGCAGTTGGCCGCCTGCCACTGCGGAACATCCAGAGCGATTCCTCTCTTTTCAAAAGCAGCCGTGCCGGAGGGAACCATGCCGTTTGCTGTCTCCACGAACGCGGAAACCGGAACGTCATCTCCGTACATGCCGTTTGTCGGCTTCAGGATGTTGTTGATGTAATCAGTGTGCAGTCTGTCGCGTCCTTCTGCGACGGTTCTGGTGATATCGCCTTCAGCGTTTGCCCATTCTGCCGGAACCTTGACTTCTCTTACACTTTCGATACCCGCGTCAACAGCGGCGCAGTTCATATCTACGATGTTCTGTCCCTTCGCGCCGTAGGTCTTGCGGATCGCGTCCTTCATGAACTGTCTCGCGGACTCGATGGGCAGGATGCCGGCAAGCTTGAAGAAAGCAGCCTGCAGGATGGTGTTCATTCTCTTGCCCAGGCCGAGGTCTCTCGCGATGTCCTCCGCGTCGCAGATGTAGAAGTGGATATCGTTCTGCGCGATGTATCTCTTCACATTGCCCGGGAGCTTTTCGCCAAGCTCGTCATCGGACCAGGAGCAGTTCAGCAGGAAGGAGCCGCCCTTCTTGACGTCTTCTACCATGTAGTACTTGTCGATGTACGGCGCCTTATGGCAGGCAACGAAGTCCGCCTGTCTGACATAGTATGTCGAACGGATCGGCTCGTCTCCGAATCTCAGGTGGGAGATGGTAACGCCG
>CADBRP010000139.1 GCA_902797095.1 uncultured Eubacteriales bacterium
CCGCCGATCACCGCGTAGTACGGAAGAATAAAGAACGGTACGACCGCGGAAACAACTCCCAGCCAGTTCCAGCCCTTTCCTCCCAGCGCGCCGTATGCAGTCAGCGAACTCTGCTTTGTCTTACGTCCGATACCTACCTCACTCATAAGAAGAGTGAATCCGAAGGTAACAACAAGGATCAGATAAACGATGAGAAACAGGCCGCCGCCGTCTTTAGCGGCCAGATACGGAAATCTCCAGAGGTTTCCCAGACCGACAGCGCTTCCCGCGGCTGCCAGAACAAATCCGAGCGACCCTGAAAAAGAACTTCTCTCCTTGTGATGATGCGGCATGACGATAACTCCTCCTCTTGTCCGTTATTGATGTCATATTCTAAAGCACAGATATTAATTCTAATACAACTATTCCATTAAATCAACTTTTTTGTGCGCATCATAAAAATATTTTTGCGGTTTATTGCTTTCCGCCACAAAAATGAGTTTACAGGATGATCATTGCGTCTCCATATGAGAAGAACCGGTATTCCTCTTTCACCGCCTCCTCATACACCTCCAGGATCTTCTCCCGGTCATAGAGCGCGGAGATGAGCATCAGCAGAGTTGATTTGGGCAGATGGAAATTTGTGATCAGAGAATCGATGATTTTGAATTCATATCCGGGATAGATGAAGATGTCCGTGCTTCCCTCCCCCGGGCGGACCTGCCAGCATCCTCTGCCGCCGTCGGCGCGGACCGCGTTCTCATCGAAAAAGGCAGCGCTTTCCGCTGTACGCACTGAAGTCGTTCCGACAGATATGACGCGTCGCCCCTCCCGGAGCGCGCGGTTAATGAGCTCCGCCGCTTTTTCGCTGACGGAATACTCCTCAAAATGCATCGAATGCTCCTCCACCGTCTCGCATTTTACCGGGCGGAATGTGCCAATGCCCACATGCAGCGTGACATACGCCAGCTCCACGCCCTTCTGCTCCGCCTCTGAAAGCAGCTCCTTTGTAAAATGCAGTCCGGCGGTCGGCGCCGCAACAGAACCTTCCTCGCGGCTGTAGACCGTCTGGTAGCGCTCTCTGTCCTCTTCCTCCGAGGGGCGCTGGATATACGGCGGCAGAGGCATGGAGCCGATCTCCTCAAGACGCTCCATAAAAATGCCGTCATATGAAAATTCGACGATCCTGGTTCCGTCGCTGCCGTAATCCAGGATCTTCGCGGCAAGCAGCGGATCCTCTGAAAAGGTCACGGAATCGCCGGGCTTAAGCCTCCGCCCCGGACGGACCATGGTCTCCCAGCGGTCTCCCTCGGTCCTTCGGATCAGGAGGAACTCCACCTTCGCCCCGGTCCCGTCCTTTACGCCGAAAAGCCTCGCCGGGATAACGCGGGAGTCATTGAGGATAAGCAGGTCCCCCTCGCGCAGATAATCCGTGATCTCATAGAAATGCCTGTGTTCGATGTTTCCCGTCTTCCTGTCCACCACAAGAAGCCTGGAAGCGTCCCGTTTGTCCGCCGGCTTCTGAGCGATAAGGCGCTCCGGCAGATGATAGTCAAAATCTTTTATATTCATTCACTGTTCCTTAATTGTCAGATATTGCCAAAACGTTTCTCCGCCGCAAAACGAAAGGCGGCCCCGGCCGCCCTCAGTCGCTGATGCTGATCGAAAGCTGTTCGTCTTCTTCTTCATCATACGCCAGGCCCAGATGCTGGTAGGCAAGCTTTGAAACCACCCTGCCCTTCTGTGTCCGGTGCAGGAACCCCGCCTGGATCAGATAGGGTTCATAGACGTCTTCAATAGTTACCCGCTCTTCGCCGATAGATGCCGCGATGGTGTCGATTCCAACCGGCCCTCCGTCGAATCGCTCTATGATCATGCGCAGGATCTCGCGGTCCAGATGCTCGAGGCCCATATAGTCCACGCCCAGAGCATTCAGGGCCTCCCGGGTGATCTCAAGGTTGATGGTGCCGTCGCCCTTTACCTGAGAGAAATCCCTCACGCGCTTTAAGAGGCGGTTGGCGATTCGCGGCGTACCCCGGGAACGCCTGGCCATCTCCTCTACCGAACGGGAGTCGGCCTTCACGCCGAGCAGCCCGGCTGTTCTCGTGATGATCTGTGCCAGCTCCTCGTTGGTGTACATCTCAAACTTGCAGTTCACGCCGAAGCGGTCCCTCAGGGGAGCTGAAAGGCTGCCCGCCCGGGTGGTCGCCCCGATCAGAGTGAAGCGCGCGATATCCAGGCGGATGGAGCGCGCGGACGGGCCCTTGCCGATGATGATATCCAGCGCGAAATCCTCCATGGCGGAATAGAGCACCTCCTCCACCGAACGGTTCAGCCGGTGGATCTCATCGATGAAAAGCACGTCGTTTTCATTCAGGTTTGTCAGGATCGCCGCCAGGTCGCCGGCGCGGTCGATCGCGGGACCTGAAGTGATCCTGATATCCACGCCCATCTCATTGGCTATGATGCCCGCGAGAGTCGTTTTTCCCAGTCCCGGCGGACCGTAGAAAAGCACATGGTCCAGCGGTTCTCCCCTGAACTTCGCGGCCTCGATAAAGACCTTCAGGTTATCTGTCGCCTTCGACTGCCCGATATACTCATCGAGAGTCTGCGGCCGGAGCGTCAGCTCCTGTCTGTATTCTCCCTCACCCAGCTCAGCCGCGGTGATTCTTTCTTCATAATCCATACTGCTTCCTCATTCAGAACAGGTTCCTCAGAGCCCGTTTGATATATTCCTCCGTTGTCAGATCCTTTTCGGAAATGGCCGCCAGCGCGTTCATGGCCTCGCTTCTGGTGTATCCCAGAGCCATCAGGGCGTTCACCGCCTCGACCCGTCCGCCTCCCGCAGGCGCGGCGTTTTCCGCTCCGCCCTCCGGCAGCGGCTCCGCGTTCTCAGGCGCCGCGAACTTATCTTTAAGCTCCAGAACGATTCTTTCAGCGGTCTTCTTGCCCACGCCGTTTGCCTTCTGCAGGGTTTTCGCGTCCTCAAAGGCGATAGCCTGGCGCAGCTGCTCCATCGTAAAGGCGGAGAGAATGGCGATTCCTGCCTTCGCGCCGACGCCGCTGACGGTGATCAGCCTGCGGAACGCGTCAAGCTCGCTCTTTCCGGAAAACCCGTACAGGCTGATGTCGTCCTCCCTGACCATCATGGCAGTATGCACGGTGACTTCCTCGCCCTCCTGCTTCAGGTACGCGCTCGTGTTGGACGGGACATTGACGTAAAATCCGACGCCGCCGACATCCACAACGATATATCCATCGCCTTTTTCGGCGAGTATCCCTCTCAAAAATCCTATCATCTGAGTTTCCCTCTGCCCCCTTTCTGCTGATATTTCAGCAGCATGTTTCCTGTATCCGCCGAATGGCCGTGGCAGATGGCCGCAGCCAGCGCGTCAGCCGTATCATCAGGCTTCGGCACCTCTTCCAGATTCAGCATGGTCTTCACCATAAACTGGACCTGCTTTTTGTCCGCCCTGCCGTATCCGACCAGCGCCTGCTTGATCTGCAGGGGCGTGTACTCCGCGATTTCGATTCCGCCCTGCACGCAGGCAAGGATCGCCACTCCCCTGGCCTGTCCCACGTTGATGGCGGTCTTCGCGTTGTTATTGAAATACAGCTCCTCTATGGACGCGACATCCGGCCGTTCCTCGCTGATGATCTCCCTGAGGCTCACATAAAGATGATCCAGCCTCTGCGGCATGGGCATGTCCTTATCTGTGGTCACCGCGCCGTAACTCAGCGCGCGGAAATGATTGCCTCTCTTTTCAACGACGCCATATCCCAGGATCGCGTACCCCGGGTCTATTCCAAGTATTTTCATACGGTTCCTTTCTGCCTTCGCATATAACAGTATAACATAGAAGAAAAGGAGCGCAAAAGAGCAACATTGGTAGGAAAAAAATAATATTTATGATACAATATGCATGGGTATAAGCATACGCTGCAATCAGCAGGAGGTGCACAATGCGTATTTCAAGGCAGAATAAGATACTGGAGCTCATAGAAAACAATGAAATCGAAACCCAGGATAAACTTGTATCCATGCTGAAGGACTTCGGATACGATGTTACACAGGCTACAGTATCAAGAGATATCAAGGAGCTGCAGCTTGTCAAAACGCTTTCCTCTTCCGGAAAGTATAAATATTCCGCTTCCGCCGCCCCAACAGGCCCGGTCTCGGACAGACTCTCTAATATATACCGCGAGACAGTCCGTTCCATCACCTCTTCGGGCAACATCGTCCTGGTCAAAACCCTTGCCGGATGCGCGAACGCCGCGGGAGAGACCATGGACAACGTCGGCGTGCCGCATGTGATTGGCTCCGTCGCCGGAGACAACACGCTGCTGCTTGTGGTAGACGACCCCGAGAACACTCCTCTGGTCGTAAACCACCTGAATTCTCTGCTCAACAGATAGAACCCGTTCGATTTTGAATCGCTATGATCAGACATATCCGAATCAGTAATTTTGCTGTCATCGAGAACGTCGAGATCGACTTTCACGATGGTCTGAATATCATAACCGGCGAAACCGGCGCCGGAAAATCCATTGTCATCGAAGCAGTGAGCCTCGCTCTCGGGAGCCGGGCTGACACTGCTTTTATTCGTTCCGGCCGGGAAAAAGCGGTCATCCAGATGATCGCCGACAGCCCGGAGGGCGAAGAATACATCATCACGAGGGAGATTTCCGAAGGCAGCCGCAACATATGCAGGATCAACGGAGAGATCGTGACGCTGGCCCAGCTGAACAGCCTCTGCCGGAAGCTGGCGGATATCCACGGGCAGTATGATCACCAGTCCCTGCTGGATCCGGACAG
>CADBRP010000140.1 GCA_902797095.1 uncultured Eubacteriales bacterium
AGGGAGATCAATGAGAAGAAAGTCGGGCAGTGCCTTGAGGTCATCGTGGACGGCCGCGATGAAGCAGGCGCCTGGATCGGCAGGACGCAGTACGACGCTCCCGAAATCGACGGAACGGTAATTTTTGAAAGCGAAAAGGAATTTGTCCCCGGAGATTTTGTCAATGTCCGTATCACGGACGCGTTTGACTACGATCTGACCGGAGTTTTAGCGTAACCTGAAAAGCGATTAAAGCATATTAAACAGATAACAAGGAGGGACGGTATGAATCTGCCGAATAAACTGACTCTGGGAAGGATCTTCGCGATTCCTGTCTTCATCATTCTTCTGCTGATGGGGTACCGGGTAATCGCGACTGTCATTTTCATCGCGGCAGCGTTTACAGACATGCTGGATGGAAAGATCGCCAGAAAATACAATCTGGTGACGAATTTCGGGAAACTTATGGACCCGCTCGCGGATAAGCTTCTGACCATGTCGGCGTTCCTGTGTCTCGTGGAGCTTGGACAGATCCCGGCCTGGATGGTGATCGTGATCCTGGGACGGGAATTCATCATCACCGGCATGAGACAGGTGGCGGCCGCGGAAGGCATCGTTATCGCCGCGGGCTGGAGCGGCAAGATCAAAACAGTCCTGCAGATGACAGCGATACCGATCCTGCTTCTGGAGAACTGGCCGTGCAATCCGTATTTCGGCAATTTTCCGCTGGATCAGATCCTGCTCTGGGCCGCGCTGGTGATGACCATCGTTTCCGGAGCTGAGTACATCATAAAGAACAAGGAGGTGTTCTCGCAGTGAAAGCGTCCCTTTTGAGCATCGGCACAGAGCTGCTGATGGGCGAGATCGTAAACACGAACGCGGTATATCTGTCGCGGGAACTGAAAGCGCTGGGCATAGATGTGCTTTATCAGTATACCGTGGGCGACAACCACCAGCGTCTGGTGGAAATGATCCGCGAGTCCTTCACGGACTGTGATATCGTGCTGACTACAGGCGGTCTGGGACCGACACAGGATGATATGACCAGGGAAGTCGCCTGCCAGGTCATGGGCGACGATCTGGTCCTGCACCAGGATCTTCTGCAGTATATCCGGTCCCGCATCGAATCGCGCGGAAGGAAGATGACAGACAATAACAGCAAACAGGCGCTGATCCCGTCCAGGGCTGAAGTGCTCTTTAATGACGCGGGGACAGCCCCCGGTTTTATTCTTGCTGACCGGAAAGGAAAAAAACGGATCATCTGCATGCCGGGGCCTCCCCGGGAGATGACCCGCATGTTCGAGACCAGAGTCAAGCCGATCCTGGCGGAGAAGGCTGACGGCGTGCTCAGATACCGCATGGTCAGGACCTTCGGAATCGGAGAGTCCCAGCTTGAGACCAAACTGATGGATCTGATCGACGGCCAGACTGATCCCACGCTCGCCACCTACGCAAAGACAGGGGAGTCCTCTCTTCGGATCGCATCCAAGCGCGCTACCGCTGAGGAAGCGGAAGCTGCGGTGGAGGAAATGCTGGAGAAGGTCAGGGAACGTGTCGGAGAATATATCTACAGCTGCGATGACGAGGAACTGGTGCAGGTAGTCGGGAAGATGCTGATGGAACGCGGACTTACCATTGCCGCGGCGGAGTCATGCACAGGAGGGCTGTTCGGCGGAACGCTGACGTCAGTCCCGGGAATTTCCGCCTGCTTTGACAGAAGCCTTGTGACATATTCCAACGAGGCAAAGGTGCAGGAGCTGGGAGTAAAAGAGGAGACCCTCAGGCAGTTCGGCGCGGTCAGCGAAGAAACAGCGCTGGAGATGGCCGAAGGCGCGCGGCGCGCGGCGGGGACCGATATCGGGATCTCTGTTACGGGCATAGCCGGACCTGACGGCGGGACAGAGGAGAAACCTGTCGGGACAGTCTATATCGGATTTGTATATGGAAAGAAGCGCGTCTGCAAGCTGGTGCAGAGGAATATGGGGGAACGGGAGCTGATCCGGGCCTATGCTGTAAAGAACATGCTCGATGTGATCCGTCAGAACATCAGTATTGAGGAATAAAGAATGAATGATCACCAGAAACATCTGCTCGGTCTGTTGAAGGAAATCGACGGATTCTGCAGAAAACACGACATCACCTATTACTGTGCCGGGGGCACTGTTATCGGAGCCGCGCGTCATGCCGGATTCATCCCCTGGGACGATGATATTGATATATATATGACCCGGCGGGAATTCCGCAGGTTTACTGAAGCGTTTGAGAAAGATCCTGTTCCGGACAGGCAGATCGAATACTATGAGCGCGCGTATGAGCATCACTCCA
>CADBRP010000141.1 GCA_902797095.1 uncultured Eubacteriales bacterium
AAACACCTTTTTCAGGGCCTTTGATAGTGGGTGTCCTGAGAGATAAGTTGGAATCTGAGAACTGCTTTTGAAAATAATCCAAGGCCGGCGCCGTCGGCTGAACGCGAAACCCGAAAAGTTTAACAACGCACTATTACAAAAGATTATTCAATTTCGAGGAAGCCAAAGATGCTTTCCTGTTGACGGGTGACCTTGCCCGCCTTCTTCGTGGACACTTTTTTGTAATAACACTTGCTTACGCTGGTCTTAAACCCATCAGCGTCATAAGATGTGGCGGAAACAACGTCACCATGCTTAAATGTGCGATAGGTCTTTTCTTGAAGATTTCCGCTACTATCATATTTAAGCATCATATCAGAATTTGCACCGGTATTCTTGTAAATGACCCTGCACACTAAGGAACCGTTCTCATATTCTCTTCTGGAGGTACATTGACCGTTTTTATCATATGTGTAATATGTAGCTTCAACCAGCTTGCCCTTTGAATTGTATTTCCTGTCTGCAGTCTGTTGGCCGTTTGAATTCCAGGAGTATTTGTGCGTGGCGGCTTTTTTGCCCTTTCTGTTATAGAGGGTACTCTTTTTGAGATAACCCTTCTTTGTATAGGTGAATTTTGCAGATCCGGAGCCGACTTTAGTGCCCAGAAAATACTGCTTATTGGTTTGTTTCTTGATCTGACTTTTGCCGTTATATTTGAATTTGAAACTTATGCCTGCCCAACCGCTTATGGATAAGCTGGATTTTGATATCAGGCCGTTCTTTTTATAGGAGATGTTGTAAGCGTAGGTGTCTTCGGATTCATAATCTGTAACAACAGCCTTTGTCATTACGTACACGGTTTTCTTTTTCGATGCGGCTTGCGCCGGCATGACAAAACTCACACCGATAATGACTGCAAGCATAGTGACCAGTACTCTGAATGTGCGTTTCATTTTCAAGCCTCCTTCTTAACATTTTTCCCCGATAAACATTATAACATGATGACTGTGCTATAATATGTATATTCATACGCAGCTTAGGAATTGAAGCCAGATCGGTGCATGATGATACAGATCCCTCGATCCGAACAAGTGAATACTTCGAGCCTTGCCAGATTGTTCGACAACAAGAGCGAGAGCTATAAACTGTTCTGGTTCAAGGCGATCCTGCACGAAGTGGGGCTGGGCCGGAATGAGATACCGTTCCGCGACCTCATCGAGCGGATGATCGTGGACGCATGGTACATGGTCAGTGAATACAGGCTGAACCTGGGTCCCTCGGATACGCTGGAGAAGACGGTCCTCTATATCTCCGAAAAGGAAGATTTCCTGCCGACGGAGAAGGAAGAGGTCCTTCTGGCATATCTGAGAAACAGCGATGACAGGCAGCTCAAAGATTATATGCGGACACTGTCGCTGAACGTGCCGTACCGTCTGCAGGCTCCGCTGATGCCGAAACCGGGCGCGAAGATCTGGTACAAAGCGTCAGAGATCACAGAATACATCAATTCCCAGACAGGAATGATGTATTCGATCCAGCGCATCGGGGCACTGGACAGCCGGATCATTATCACGCCGGCATGGATGGATTATCTGCGGAAAAATCTTGGCATCATCCTCGGATGGACGGATTACAATCTGATTTTGTATCTGCAGCGCAGGAACCCGACCGTGCCGGGTATCTCGAACAAGATCTATCCGCCGCAGGAGCGCAAACTGACGGCTGTGACCGGCTATTGGAAATATATGATCGGAAAGGGCGGCGTCCGGGATATTTATACCGGAGACATCATGACAGCCAAAGGTCTTTCCATCGACCATTTCGTACCCTGGTCCTACGTTGCCAGCGATGAACTCTGGAATCTGATCCCGACAGCGAAGAGCGTCAACAGCAGCAAGAGCAACAATCTTCCGGACTGGAGCATCTACTTCAAAAAGCTGGCGAAGACGGAATATGACGCATATGTTCTGGTGGAACATGATGCAAAGGCAGCCCAGCTCTTTGAAAAATGTTCCCGGGAGAACCTGAACAGCGAAGAGATCCGCTTCCGGCTCTACAGGCCGGATCAGACTTTAGAACATTTCGCGGGCCAGCTGGAGGAGATCCTGCTGCCGGTGTACGAATCCGCCAGGAATATGGGCTTCCGGGAGTGGGTGTATGAAAGATGAACAGGACGATCGAATATTACGATAAACATGCAGGTGAATACTTCAGGGCTACTGCCGGCGCGGATTTCAATGCGCTGCGCAGGAAGTTCATCTCCTATCTGCCGGAACATGCGCGGATCATCGACATCGGATGCGGCAGCGGGCGGGATGTGAAGGCGTTCTGTGATATGGGATATCAGGCCGTTGGCCTCGACGCGTCAGAAAAAATGGCCCGGGAAGCTATGGAACAACTGGGCATCGAAGTGATCAGCGGCGATATGGCGGATTGGATCTGCGAAGAACCTTTTGACGGTGTCTGGTGCTGCGCTGCGCTCCTGCATCTGTATGATGAAGATGCAGACCGGTTCCTGCAGAACCTTCGGTACAACCTGAAGCCCGGCGGGATCCTGTTCCTCTCGGTGAAAGAGGGGATCGAGACCGGATATGATGAGAAGGGAAGGTATATGAGGAACTTCACCGGGGAAGAACTTCGGGAGCGGCTGGAGAAGACCGGGATGCAGATACTGGAGACAGGTGTGACAGCGGACAAACTTGGTCGCGATGCCTTTCGCTGGATGAATATATTTGCAGAACGGAAAACCAATGTCTGAAACAGTGATCCTCACATCGAAAAATCGCAAGCCACAGGTCCGGCCGGCGTCTCACTTTTCCAGCACCTCGAGGATCTGCGGCATGAACCGCTTTGTTTCAGAGTGATCCAGGGCATAGGCGATGGCAAGAAGCGTCAGCGGCAGGGCCATGGCCGGCATGATGAAGGCAGCCGCAAGCAGCACAGGCTCGAATTGAAAACGGTCCCCGAAGATGCCGGACGCCCAGAACATAAGAGGGGTGAATCCCCATAATATGAGAGCGATGAACCCGTAGGCGAAGATCAGGCTGCCGATGGATTTCAATTTATAGCAGGTGTCCGTGCAGATCTGTTTCGTGCTGTCCCCGTAATCATCGGGGAAGCGGGATCCGGGCCGGGCCGGACCGTACCTGATCTCATCTGCTGCCGCTTTGTACGATGCCGCGATACCTTTGTAGATGTTTCCGGCAAAAAAGAATCCCGCTCCCATCAGCAGGAGGAAGATCCCTTTTGATATCGGAAGGCGCATGATCAGGATCATGACGGTCATCACAACAGTTGCTATGCCCAGCAGAAAATACACGATGCTGCAGGCAAGATAGACGATCCGGAGCCGTGACACCTGTTTCAGAAGGAAGGATTCGAATGTAACTCGTTTTCGCAGCTGCTTTTCCATAAAGTACCTCGCAGGGATATACTATCATCAGGTGAACCAAAATGAAATATGATTCTATCACAGAGATCGATATCCACGGCATGCGGCCGGAGGAAGCGGTGGACACCCTGTCCCGGATCATCGGGAACGCGCCGGCAAATGTTTACCGGATCCGCGTGATCCACGGGTATCACAGGGGAAATGCCCTGCAGCGGGCGATATATGATGAGTTCGACTATTTTCACACATCAGACAAAGTGCTCCGGCTGGAAGGCGGAAGCAATCCCGGGATCACGGAGATCATACTCAAGGAATGGTGACGGCAGGGTGATCCGGGCCGGCTGACGGAACCGGACGCTATCCCAGCAGCACGATGAGAAACTGCGACGACAGCACGATGCTGATCAGCGCGAAAGGATACGCGGCAGCATAGGATGAGGCGACATCATCTGTTCCGGATGCTCTGATCAGCGCTCCGAGGGCAGGCGTGGAGGTCATGCCGCCGGTGATGGAGCCCAGGGCATTGAGAAGCGGAAGCCTGAGCAGTTTACTTGCGACGAAATAGCCGATGAGCATCGGAATGACGGTTATGATCAATCCGTACACGAAGTAGATCAGCTGGAAGTATTTCAGGAAAGACGCGCCGCCCGGTATGCCCGCTCCGATGAGAAAAAGGACAAGGCCGAACTCGCGCAAAGCCTCCAGTATACGATCGTCTGCCTTCAGGCTGATCGGGCCGATGTGCCCGAAGTGGGAGAAGATGATGCCGGAGATCAGCACGCCTCCCGTAGTCGTGAGGCTGAAGGTCGTTCCCGAGAGCCCCTGGCCGGAAAGAGGTATTTTGATCATGCCGATGAATATACCGACGACCACCACAAGTCCGAGGGCGGCGAAGCCGAAGCTGTCGATTTGGAACCGGCCTTTGCTTTCCCGTGCTTCCGCGCTCTGTTCAGGATCAGTCGTGGAGATCAGCTCCCGTTCCTTTTGCATATCGGCTTTCAGGAGCCGGGGGACCAGCTGGACAAAAAGAACGACGCCGATGACCCCGAAGAGATAGGCGATCGCGTGTCCGGTGGTGATCACATCACGGATGATATTGGCCGCATCGGGGGAGACGAGAGCGGCTGCTGAGTCCTGGGAAGCTGAAAACGCCGGAGTGGAGGTCAGGGAGCCTGACATGATGCCGGTCATCATGGAGATCAGGTACTGGCTTTTGGTGATGCCTGCTTCCGATGCCGCAGCGGGGATCTGCACGGAACTGAGGTGCAGAAAGTAGCACGCGAGGGTGGAAAGCGCGCCGGTGACGGTAATGATGAGGCCGATGAGAAAGTAGGAAGTGAAGTACTTTTTTAAGTTCCTGAAAAAACCGGGACCGGCCATCATCCCGACAGAGCCCACAAACAGTACCAGCCCGGTATTCTCAATGAGCAGGAAGGCGTTTTCCTCCCCGTTGAGGTCCATGTGCTCATTGATATCCGCGCTGAACAGAAAGCCGAACAGAAGCGCTGCGATGAAAACGCCTGCTGTCCCGAGACTGACGCCTTTGATCTCGATTTTTCCGATCAGGTACCCCGCGAAGATAACGGCAAAAACAATGAAAAGCTGAAACGGGACACCGGTGATCTCAACGACCCCTCCGAATAAATGCATATCTATCCTCTTTCACTTATTTTGCTGTCAGTTTGATTTTGCAATAGTATAACACATAAGCGGTCCGCGGAGCATATGGTCTGCGGGTCAGCTGATCGCGGACCCAGAACAATATTTTTCTGTATCCCGGCATATTTGTCGTATAATAAAGATGCAGGGAGTTTGAAAGGATCCCGGATCGAAATGACAAAGATCTATGAGATATACGGCACGGATGCCCATGAAATGACGAAAGCGCTGATGGAAGCGGCGGACATCGCCGCCGGCATACCGCGGGACGCTTCGATCGCGTTAAAACCAAATCTGATACTCGCGGGGAGGCCCGAGAACGGGGCCACGACGCATCCGGGAGTGCTTTCGGGCTGCATCGAATATCTGCAGGCAAACGGGTTTTCGGACATCTCTATCATCGAGAGCTCCTGGATCGGAGCAAAGACAGAGCAGTCCATGAAGGCCTGCGGCTATGATAAAGTATGCGATCGGTACGGCGTCAGCTTCTATGATCTGAAGAAGGACCGCGTAAGAACGGTCGATACGCCGATGCGGCCGATGGAGATCTGCCGCCGCGCGCTCGACGCGGACTTCCTGATCGACATGCCGGTGCTGAAGGGCCACTGCCAGACCGCGATGACCTGCGCGCTCAAAAACCTGAAGGGATGCATCCCGGATCACGAAAAGCGGCGCTTCCACTCGGAAGGGCTGTTCGAGCCGATCGCCGCGCTGGCGGCGGCGCTGAAGCCGTCCCTTATCATCGTAGACAGCATCTGCGGCGATCTCGATTTCGAGGAGGGCGGTAATCCCGTGCATACCGACCGCATGATGCTCGGAACGGATCCGGTCCGGATCGATGCCTACGGGTGCCGGCTCATGGGACTGGATACTGACGATGTGCCGTACATCCGCCTTGCGGAGAAGTGGGGCGCGGGCTGCGCGGAAGTAGCCCCGGAGGACATCGTGAGGCTCAATGAGCCGTCGTCCGTCCAGGGATACCCGCAGGCTTCGGGAAAGGTGAAAAAGCTCACCCGCAATGTCCATGCGGACAGCGCCTGCTCGGCGTGCTTCGCCGCCCTGGCAAGGGCGCTTTACATTGCGGAGGAAAGAGGGATAAAGATCCATGAGAGGATACACATCGGCCAGGGATATCAGGGAAAGGACATGAAAGGCATCGGGATCGGAAGGTGCTGCCGGGGCGCTGAAAGATGCGTTATGGGCTGCCCGCCGGCCGCCAGCGAGATCGTGGAGGAATTCAGAAGATGACGACGAGAGAAATGGCGCGGAAGCATACTGCACGCCGCGGTTCCGCGGGGCGGTCCGTCCTGGCCGCGCTGCTTGCCGTACTGCTCGTGATGAGCGCGTGGCCTGCCTTTGCGGGGGAACCTGCCTTTGCGGCAGCAGCGCCTTCGAAGGCGGAGAAGGCGGTCGACGCAAAAGCGGAGAGGATCCTGTCACAGATGACGACGGACGAAAAGGTCGCGCAGATGATGGTGGTGGCGTTCCCGGCGAAGGACGCGGCGTCGGTCCAGAAGAAATACCAGTTCGGCGGCTATATCCTGTTCGGCCGGGATTTCAAGCGGACCTCGAAGTCCGGAATGAAAAAGAAACTGGCTGCCTGCCAGAAAGCGTCAAAAGCAAAAATGCTGCTGGCGGTGGATGAAGAGGGAGGCACCGTCGTCCGCGCCTCATTGTATAAAAAGTACCGGAAGAAAAAGTTCCGCTCGCCGCGCAGGGTGTATTCCTCCGGCGGGTACAAAGCCATCACTTCGGATACGAAGAAGAAGGACCTTTTCCTGAGGTCCCTGGGGCTGAACTGCAATTTCGCCCCCGTGGCGGACGTTCCGTATAAAAAATCCAACTTTATGTATAAACGGAGTTTTTCCACCAGCGTGTCCAAAACGAAGAAGTTTATCCGGCTGTGTGTCACCCGGATGGGAACGGACAATGTGGTCTGCGTCATGAAGCATTTCCCCGGATACGGGAAGAACGGCGATACCCACGGGAAGATCATCCGGGACAAGCGCGGGCTGATCACCTTCAAGACCCGCGATCTCAGGCCCTTCGCGGAGGGGATCGACGCGGGCGCCGACATGATCATGGTGTCCCATATCATCGTCAACGCGTTTGACCGGAAAAATCCCGCGTCGCTGTCAAAGAATGTGAACCGGTATCTTAGGAGCAATATGGGATTTGACGGCGTCATCATCACCGACGGGCTGGGAATGAAGGGCGTCACCGATTTCGTGGGCGGAAGCCAGGGCGAAGCCGCTGTCCGGGCTGTAAAGGCAGGAAACGACATGCTTTGCGTTACGGGCAATTATAAGAAGTGCTATACAGCCCTGCGGAAGGCTGTCAGAAGCGGGTCCATTCCCAAGTCCCAGGTCGACGCGTCCGTGAAGCGGATCCTGAAGATGAAGATCCGGCGGGGGATCATCAGGTGACCTCCCCCGGTCTGTAATATTTGCCGGTGCGGGCGGATTTCCTATGGTCATATCCCGCGATAATGAAGTGTAATATTAATATTATGAGACTGATCGATCTATTAGAAAAGAACAAAGAAAATCTGCTTACCGAGCTGGCTGCTTCGAAGGTCCCGGAGAAGGCCGTCAGGGTCATGGAAAATGAGCTGGACCGGCTCCTCATGATGTACAACGAACAGTGCGGCAGCGAAAAGGAAAGGGAGACCGCCGCGTACATCATGCAGGCGGTGCGGCTTTCCCTGCCTCTGATCGATTCCTGCGGGGAAATGAAAGTGTGGGAGACCCAGTCGGCGTCGCAGAGCAAAAGCAGGCTGAACCCCCTCGCGATCCTTTTTGTCATCGCGGGAGCGGTCCTCTGCGGTCTGGGGCTGCTGCCTCTGATCGTCGGTATCCAGGACGCGGGAAAGGATCCGGACCTTCTCAAAATAGCGGCCATGGAGCTGGGAGGACTTGCCGCGGCTTTCCTTGGGGGACTGCTGGCAAGGGGTTCCGGGCAGAAGGCGCCGAAGCGCACTCATCGTGTTGAGACGCAGATCGACCCGAACAGGATCTACAGGAATTTCAGAAACGTGATATTGTCCGCGGATCAGAATCTGGATGAGATCAGATCCCTGGAACGCCGCAGCAGGCAGGAAGGCGCCGGCCTCATCAATGCCCGCGGGGCGTCCTCCGCGGAGCTGGAACTGTTCTCCGACCTTCTGGCGGCGGCCTACAGCAAGAATCCTGATTTTGCGATGGAGAAGATGGAGGAGATCAGGTACTATCTCCACCGGCAGGAGATCGAGGTAGTCGATTACAGCAGGGAGACCGAACAGTTCTTCGATATGATGCCCGGGCAGTTCGCGGGGACCATCAGGCCCGCGCTGGTCTCGGACGGAACTGTGCTCAGGAAAGGCATCGCGTCAAGAGGCTCGAAATAGGGAGGAACGGAAGACCCAATGGAACGTTTTTTTGGATTTGATCTGGGAGATGCGGAAAGCGCCATCGCCAGACTGTATAAGGAAGACCAGGCAGCGCCGGAGATGATAACCGTCGCCGGGGAGAACAGCTTCATCACCGCCTACGCGCAGCTGACCTCCGGGGAACTGCTGATCGGTGAGAAAGCCTGTTACGCGGACAACTGCATCAAACGCAGGATCCGTTTCAAGAGCCGCTTCCTGACGGACGGTTCCAGCGCGGCGGACGTCAGGAGCTTTGCCGCGGGTGTCCTGGGGCAGCTGTACGGAAGCGGGGACCTGGTCCAGAACGAAGAGACCTGCGTGTATGTCGGATGCCCCGCGGGATGGAACAAAAACGCCCGGGAGCATTACCGGGAGATCTTTGAAAGCGCGGGTTATCCGCCGGTAAGGATCATTTCCGAATCCAGGGCGGCGATGGTCAGCGCCTGCCAGTCGAAGCATCTGCAGATCGGCGTGGACATCCTGTCCAAACCGGTCCTTGTGGTAGACATAGGCTCTTCGACCACGGACTTCGCGTATATCATGGGCGGGAAGGAAGTCGAGATGCGGACCGCCGGCGAAGTGGCGCTGGGCGGCGGCCTTATGGATGAGATCCTGCTGGAGGAGTCGGTGGCTGCGTCCGGTATGTTCAAAAAGAAGATCCAGTCCGTTCTGGACGAGAGCGAGCCATGGCACGCGTACGCGGAATTCGCGGCCAGAAGACTGAAAGAAAAATATTTCTCCGACGAAGAATACTGGAGCAATAATAAATGCGTAGACAGCATGATGCTCTACTACAACATCCCGGTCAAGCTGACCCTCAGGATGGACAAGGGGATCGCGGACAAGCTGGTCAACAAAAAAATCGAGAAGCTGGGCGGACGTTCGTTCCGCGAGGTGTTCGTATCTGCCCTTGAAGATGTCAGGGACAGCATCACGGGAAAACAGCCCGAGCTGATCTTCCTGACCGGCGGCGTCAGCAAGCTTCCGGCGATCCGGAAATGGTGCGGCGAGGTGTTCGCGAATTCCGTGATCATCACGGCTACGGACCCTGAATTTTCCGTAGCCAAAGGCCTCGCGTACTGCGGCCGGATCGATGAGGATCTGAAGGAATTCAAAGAGGATCTCGACCGTCTGGTCAGGTCCGACACCATAGAGAAGATCGTCGGCAGGCATATCAACCAGCTTTACAGGGACGCCGTGGACTGCCTTGTGGACCCCATCGTTTCCGAAGTCGCGCTCCCGATCTTCGAGAAATGGAGGTCAGGGGAGATCAAGAGGCTCTCGGATACCGATGTGGTGCTGCAGGAGGACATCGGCAGATTCCTCGGGGAGGACAAGGCGCGTGAACTGCTGGCCGGCCCCATTACCTCCTGGCTGCGTCCCGTGATCGAGGAACTTGAGGAGCACACAGTACCGATCTGCATGAAACACCGGATCCCGTACACTGCCCTGAGCCTCAAGTCATATCTGTCGGTCTCCGATCTGGACATCAAGGTAGAGGCGAAGGAACTGTTCGCCATCAACGAGATGACGATCCTCATCGACTCCATCGTAACGGCGCTCCTTGCCATACTGATGTCGACT
>CADBRP010000142.1 GCA_902797095.1 uncultured Eubacteriales bacterium
CGGGCCATGATCAGCCCGATGTCCCCGGATCCGAGAATCACGATCCGCCGGCCCACCATCACGTTTTTCCTGTTGACCAGATTCTGCGCGACGCCGGCGGTAAAGATCCCTGCAGGCCGGCTTCCCGGAATGGAAAGCATGCCGCGGGTGCGTTCCCGGCATCCGGTGGCAAGCACGATGGCTCCCGCCTTCAGCACTTCGCGGCCGGCTTTTCCGATCACCGTTACCTGCCTTTGCGGAGTGATCTCCGTCACCATCCTGTCCGTCAGGATCTCCGCCCCGCTCTCCCGCGCGGCGGCCGCTTCGATCTCCGCGTACTCCGGCCCGGAAAGCTGCGCGCCGTAACGGACGATCCCGAAGCCGTCATGCAGGCACTGGTTCAGAATTCCGCCCGCGATCCGGTCCCGTTCCAGCACCGCCACGCGCCGCGCGCCGTTTCTCCGGGCTGCCGCCGCGGCGGACAGTCCTGCCGGACCCGCTCCGATCACCAGCACATCATATGTATCCATGTTCTGCTCAATTTTCGTCATTTCGTGCTTCTGACCCGCATTCACGTTAGTAAAACAGTTTTTTTCTATGGTTTTCTTACTAAAATCAGCCGGATAATTTAAGAAAATGCAGCTCTTTCTTTTCTGGTTTACTAAAAAAACTCTCAAATATCCTCTTGAGAACCTTCTCCGAAAGGATATCTGCAGTAAAATCCTTCAGAGTCCTATCGTTTTTACTACAGATTCGCCCTTCATTTTAGTAAAAAACCTGCTGTATTTGCTCCGTTTTCTAAAATCAAAAAAGCAGGGGATGTCACTTCACCCATCCGCTGAACATCCCGCTCCCCTCATTTCTGTAAAGGATCTCCTCCGGCTTCATCCCGTACTCCCGGATAAGGATCTCTACGATCTTCGGCAGGCAGTAGCCCCCGTTGCAGCGCCCGGTCGTTGCCCACGCCCGGTATTTGACCGCCGAGATGCTCCGCGCTCCCAGAGGATTTTCGATAGCCTGCCGGATCTCCCGCTTTGTGATCTGCTGACACCGGCAGACGATCTCGCCGTATTCCGGATCCTCAGCGATCAGCTGCGCCTGGCGCTCCGGGCTTTGCTCCCTGAACCGGAGGATTCCTTTATGCAAAGGCTGGAAATCCGGTTTTTCAGAAAGGCCTCCAAGCGCCTCTTCTGTCAGCCGGCAGACCATCCTGGCGATGGGAAGCGAAGCGGTGAGTCCGGGGGACTCGATGCCGATCAGGTTGATCAGCCCCGGCACATCCTCTTCGGCGCGGATCACAAAATCAGAGTATCCGCCCTCCTCCGGGGAAGTCAGCTTGGGCCGGATCCCGGCGTAGTTTCCGATCGGCTGCATCCGCGCGATTCCGGGCATAAGCTGGACTGCTTCCTTCATCAGCTGATCCATCACCTCCCGGGTGCAGGCGTAATCCGTCCGGATACCCTCAGGATCACTGCCGCAGGCGCCGGTCTCCAGGTATTCCGCGCTGGGGCCGATGATGATATTTCCTTCGATGGTCGGCGTAAGATGCACGCCGAGGCCTCCCTCTCCTTTTCGGGGCGCCGGGTAGACCGGCATGGCGAGTTCATTTTTGTCCAGGATGAAATACTCGCCCCGGCATGGATGCAGCGTGTACCGGTCCGCCCCCGCCATCGCGGATATCCTGTCCGCGAAAAGCCCCGCGCAGTTGATCAGAACGCGCGCGGAGAATTCTTTTCCGCTGCCGGTGAAAATACGAAAAGCGGAGTCTCCCGTCCCACGGGAGATTCCGCTCACTTCAGTGTTCAGATAAAAACGCGTACCGTTCGCCGCGGCGTTTTCCGCCAGGGCGATACAATACAGAAAAGGATTCGTGATCCCGGTATGCGGAGACCACAGCGCGCCGGTCCAGCTTCCGGTCTGCAGAGCAGCCGCGGCAGGAACCGCCTTTTCGGCTTCCGCCCTGCTCAGGACGCGCAGGTCCCTGCACCCGTTCTTCTGGCCGTCAGCCAGAAGCTTTTCGAGTGTTTTCTCATCGTTCCGGTCAAAGGCCAGAACGAGCTTGCCGGTCTCACGGAAAGGAACGTCCAGCTCTTTGCAGGCCGCTCCGAAACCTTCATTTCCGGATACGCAGAGCTTCGCCATGAGGCTGCCCGGCCGGTTGTTGAAACCCGCGTGCACGACAGCCGAATTCCTGCCGGTGGTTTCACCGGCCACATCGCTGCCGCGTTCCAGCACGGCTGTCCGGATGCTGTACCGCGAAAGTTCCCTCGCGGCAGCGCAGCCGACAGCGCCGGCGCCTATGATTATGACATCATACTGCTCTGCCATTGATCTCCTTAACTCCACTGGAAGGATGAAAGTCCGATGATGTAAAGAACGATGATTACGGCCGGAACAAGATACTTGAATACCGGCTTCATCCAGTTCTGGACCTTCATGCCTTTGCCTGCGTTAACCTCATTCACAAAGTTGTCCCATCCCCAGCCGAAACGGTTGCTGCAGCAGAACAGCGCGAAGATCAGCGCGCCGATCGGAAGCAGGTTCGTGCTTACGATGAAATCCCAGAAGTCCAGCCATGCGGTACCTTCCGCAAAAGGCTGGAAATGCAGGACGCTGTAACCCAGCGCCGTTGTCAGCGAGATCAGGAAGATTCCGATACCGCAGGCGATGCAGCCCTTTGCGCGGTTCCAGCCGGTCATCTCGCGGATGCAGGCCAGAATGTTTTCGAATACAGCCAGCTCCGTACTGAACGCGGCGAATGTCATGAACAGGAAGAACAGGGTTCCCCAGAAGCGTCCGCCTGCCATGTTGTTGAATACCGTTGCCATGGTGTCGAACAGCAGGGACGGGCCCGCGCCGACTTCCAGTCCGTATGTGAAACATGCCGGGAAGATGATAAGTCCCGCTACCAGCGCGACGAAAGTATCCAGGCAGATAACGTTGACGGATTCACCCATCAGGCTGCGCTCTCTGCCGATATAGCTTCCGAAAATCGCCATGGAGCCGATGCCGATGGACAGCGTGAAGAACGCCTGGTTCATTGCCGCGACGACGACGGACGGAGTGATCTTGGAAAAATCCGGAACCAGATAGAAGGCGAGGCCTTCTTTTCCGCCGGGAAGCATGACGCTTCGGATCGCGAGAACGAGCATCAGGATCAGGAGCACTGTCATCATGATCTTTGTAACACGCTCCAGGCCGCCCTGCAGGTTGAAGCTCAGGATGAAGAATCCGAGTCCTACCGCGATAGCCAGGTACAG
>CADBRP010000143.1 GCA_902797095.1 uncultured Eubacteriales bacterium
CCCCCGGCGCTTCCCGCGCCGCTGCCCCGGCCGCCTCGCACATCGCGGCCACGCAGTCGTGCAAAAGCTGCGGATCCTTAAGGAGTGCCGAGCCTTCCCCGTTCTTTACGATCTTCGGAACCGGGCAGCCGGCGTTAAGGTCAAATACCACAGGCCTCTTCCCGTCCGCGCTCCGCCACGGCTTTGGCGGCGGGCCCGGGATCTTCTTCAGCGCTTCCGCGAAATCCCCTGCCTTTGCGGGATCTGAGCCCAGAATGGCGCGCACCGCGTAGGAGAGCACCTCCGGCTCATGCCCGAAAAGCTGGAACCCCACAGGGCCTTCCTCCTCCCCGACTGCCAGCAGCTCCGCGGTCTTGCGGTCACCGTACCAGAGCCCCCTGGCGCTGACCATCTCCGTATACGCAAGCGAAGCCCCGGCTTGGGAGCAGAGGCTTCTCATCGACCTGTCCGTGATCCCCGCCAGCGGGGCGAGCACGAACGGATATTCAAATGTCAGATTACCGATGTTTAAGGGCTTTTTCTTCATATGTTTCTTCCTGCTTTTTCATGTCCTCCGCGGTCATCGGCTTTCTCTTGTTCCTGTTCTTTCTGTACAGGACCTCCAGTCCCTCGAGGGTCAGCATTTTGTCCACGTAATCGATGCAGTCGATGCCGTTGTCGATCAGGGTCGCCAGCCCGCCGGTGGCGATGACTGTCGGCTCCTTATCTGTGGAGCAGTACTCCTTGAGCTCTTTTTTCATTTTGCGGACGATGAAATCGACCATGCCCATATGTCCGTAGACCAGTCCGGACTGCATGCTGCTGTTCGTGTTTCTGCAGATCACGCATCCCGGTTCCTCCAGTTCTACGCGGGGCAGTTTAGCCGTCTTCTCAAACAGCGCGTCCGAGGAGATCTTAAGTCCCGGAGCGATGGTGCCGCCCAGATATTCTCCCTTATCGGTGACGGCGCAGAAAGTCGTCGCGGTTCCGAGGTCGATGATGATCAGCGGACCGCCGTATTTCTCAACAGCGGCGGCGGCGTTGACGATTCTGTCGGCGCCTACCTGCTTGGGATTGTCGTATTTGATGATCAGGCCGGTCCGGATCCCCGGGCCGATGACGATGGCCTTCCTGCTGAAATATTTCATCGACAGGTGCTGCAGTGTGTAAAGAATCGAAGGCACTACCGTCGCGATGATCACATCGCTGATTTCCTCGGGATTCAGCCCCTCATAGCGGAAAAGCTGGTTGATGATCATTCCGTATTCATCCGCGCTCTTGCGGTTGTCCGTTTCCAGACGCCAGTTTGTGATCAGTTTTCCATCTTCGAAAACGCCCAGTACGATATTGGTATTGCCTACGTCAAATGCCAGTAACATATTATTGTTCCTCCAGAACATGAAATCAAACAGGGACGGCTGAAACAGCCGTCCCCATTGTAACATATATATCCGTTTTCCAAAATACTTAATTCGGCTCCCGGGACAAGCTCCCGGGAATCAGCTTTAGTTGAATGTCATCAGGGTGTCGCCGGAGTTGACGGAAGCGCCCTTTGTAACCGGAATGGAGGTTACTGTTCCGTCTACCGGAGCAGTGATCTCGTTTTCCATCTTCATGGCTTCCAGAATCAGAACGACCTGACCGGCTGTAACAGACGCGCCCTGCGCAACCTTGATGTCCAGAACGGTTCCGGGCATCGGGGAAACCAGAGTCTCAGCGCCGCCTGCTGCGGGTGCTGCCGCCGGAGCGGGAGCCGGTGCCGGAGCTGCTGCCGGAGCCGGTGCGGGTGCCGCCGCCGGAGCCGGTGCCGGTGCTGCTGCAGGTGCTGCCGCCGGAGCTGCAGAGCCGCCTGCCTCTTCTACTTCTACTGCGTATGTTGTTCCGTTTACGGTGATGTTATACTTTTTCATTTTTATCTATTCCTTTCGCTTTTTTTCAGGGTACCGTGTTTTTCATCCGTATATTGAACTTTCAGGAATCAAAACTTTCTGGTTGCCATCCGTTCCTCATTCGCCGCGTTCGCCCAGGGTGTCAGTTCTCCGGAAAGTCTGGTAATCTTGCGGACTATCAGATTTCCGGCGGAAACATTTCCCTCGCTGGCCGCTATCGCCGCGGTGATGACCGCTATCAGCTCATCATTAGAGGCTGCCGCGGGCGCGCTTTTTACCGGGGCTGCCGCCGCGGGCGCTGCTGCCGCAGGCGCCGCTGCCGGCGCCGCCGGTTTCTCTTTTGGCTTGCTGGTCGCTCCCAGCACTCTTCCCATGATCGCGATGAAGATCCAGATCAGAATCAGGATCAGGAACGTAATGCCCAGTCCCATTACCATGGTTACCACGGAGCCCAGCATCTTCTCGCCGAAGGAAAGAGAATGTATGGTAGTCGGATCTGAGAACAGATCCATCAGGCTCTTTGCTTCATTCATTCAGGCCACCTCCTACAGCGGAATGTTGCCGTGCTTCTTCGCAGGCAGCGATTCTCTCTTCGTATTCAACATGTCAAAGGCGCTGATGATTCTCTGGCGGGATGTCGCCGGCTCAATGACATCTTCTACATAGCCCAGACCTGCTGCGTAATACGGGTTATTGAACTGCTCTTCATATTCCGCGATCCGCTCTGCTCTGACCTTTTCAGGATCATCCGCAGCCTTGATCTCCTTCTTGACGGAGGAGATGATGTTGACCGCGCCGGAAGCGCCCATAACCGCGATCTGCGCGGAAGGCCATGCCAGTGAAATGTCCGCTCCGAGGGATCTGCTGCACATCGCGATGTACGCGCCGCCGTAGGCCTTTCTCAGAATTACTGTGACCTTCGGAACGGTAGCTTCGCAGTACGCGTACAGCATCTTCGCGCCGTGGCGGATAATGCCGCCGTATTCCTGATTGGTTCCCGGAAGGAATCCCGGTACATCAGCAAGCGTCAGAAGCGGAATATTGAAGGCGTCGCATCTTCTGATGAATCTGGCCGCCTTATCGGACGCGTTGATATCAAGGCATCCTGCGCCGACCTTCGGCTGGTTTGCGATGACGCCAATCGTGGATCCGCCCATGCGGATGAAGCATGTAACGATGTTCTTCGCGTACATCGGCATAACATCGAGGATTCTGCCGTCATCGGCGATTCCTTTGATGATATCGTAAATATCATACGCCTTGTTCGGATTATCAGGAATGATATCGTTGAATTCCGGATTCATTCTGTTCACATCGTCTGTGCATGCGAACTCCGGAGCGATTTCCATATTGTTGGACGGCAGATATGACAGCAGGTCTCTGACCTGAAGCAGAGTGTCCTTGTCGTCCTTGCCGATGAAGTGAGCTACGCCGCTGATGGTGTTGTGCGTTCTCGCGCCGCCCAGCTGCTCGGATGTGACTTCTTCACCGGTTACAGTCCTGATAACGTCCGGGCCTGTGATGAACATCTGAGATGTCTGATCAACCATGAAGATAAAGTCTGTGATTGCCGGGGAATAAACCGCGCCGCCCGCGCAGGGTCCCAGAATGACTGAGATCTGCGGAATAACGCCGGATGCGATGGTATTGTTGTAGAAAATCTTACCGAATCCGTTAAGCGCTGCGACACCCTCTTCGACTCTGGCGCCGCCGGAGTCCTGCAGGCCTACGATAGGAGCGCCCATTTTCAGCGCCATTTCCTGCACCTTTACGATCTTCTCAGCATGATATTCGCCCAGGGATCCGCCGCTGACGGTAAAGTCCTGCGCAAAAGCGAAGACCAGTCTGCCGTCAATCTGTCCATAGCCGGTAACGACGCCGTCGCTTGGCATTTCTTTTTCTTCCATGCCGTAGAAATGGCATCTGTGCTTCACAAAGGTGTCGACCTCAACAAAACTATCCTTGTCAAACAGGATATCGAGACGTTCTCTGGCCGTCAGTTTGCCCTTGGCGTGCTGCGTTTCGATTCTCTTTTCCCCTCCGCCGAGCAGATTTTTTTGCTTTCGTTCACGGAGATCCTCAAGCTTGTTCATGTATGATTCCTCCTTAAAGTATTCTGGATATTACGCATGTCAGCGTGTTCAGCCAACACACCAATTTCATTATAACCATGCTTTTCGGATTTGCAACGGGTTTTTCTTTGTATACATTATATTTACTGC
>CADBRP010000144.1 GCA_902797095.1 uncultured Eubacteriales bacterium
CGATGAGGAGTGTGAATGTCATCATCATCATGATCACGATCATGAGCATCACCACCATCACCATCACGATGGCGAGCACGATGCGGACGAGATCTTCGACAACATCGGCGTGGAAACCGCCAATCGCTTCACCGAGGATCAGATCCGCAGCATGACGGCACAGCTGACGGACGAGGAAGAATACGGTATGGTGCTCCGCGCGAAAGGCATCCTGCAGAAGCCGGACGGCTCCTGGTTCCAGTTCGACTATGTTCCCGGCGAGCTGCAGCTGCGCGAAGGCACCGCGGATTATACAGGCCGCCTGGTGGTGATCGGCACGCATCTGGAAGAGACCGCCCTGAAAGGACTGTTTGGCGTATGAGTCAGCAGGAGTTTATTCCTGTCTATCTGGTAACCGGCTTCCTGGAAAGCGGAAAAACCACCATGGTGCAATCCATGCTCCGGGATCCCGGGTTTTCCAGCGGGCAGAAAACCCTGATCCTCTGCTGCGAAGAGGGGGAAACCGAGTATGATCACGAGCTGCTGAACGAACACAACAGCAAGCTGGTCAGCTTTGACGGGCCGGAAGAATTCACGGCCAAAGCGCTGAAGGATCTGAACGAGCAGTATAAGCCGGAACGCGTAATCATTGAATATAACAGCTTCTGGACCATCAGCCTGCTTGGATCGATTCAGCTGCCGCGCCTGTGGGAATTCGTGCAGGTGATCACAGTGGTGGATGCGACATCCTTCGACAACCTGATGACCAATATGCGGCAGGTCATGACGGATCCTGTCAAGGAAGCGGATCTGATCCTGTTCAACAGGTGCGTGCCCGGCACATCCAAGAGCCCCTGGCGCAGGATGATGCGGGCTGTGAACCGCTCGTGCACGATCCTGTTTGAAAACACGGACGGCACCTCCGAGGATGGCGTGGATGACGAAGACCTGCCATACGACATGAAGGCTTCTGTGATTGATATCAGCGAGGATCAGTTCGGCATCTTCTATCTGGATTCCATGGAGCATCCGGACCGGTATGAAAGAAAAACAGTGCGGCTGGTGGGACAGGCATGCCAGGAATCCGGAATGCCGCGCGGGTATTACTATTTCTGCCGCAGCGCGATGACCTGCTGTGCAAACGATATCCAGAAGGTCGGCTGGGTTACGCAGGGCGTCCAGAAAACGGATCCCAAGAAGTATATCGAGCTGACAGCCATAGGAAGCGTGGTCGAGTCCAACGGACAGAAGGTCCTGATGCTGAAGGAGCTGCGGACAAAGCCGGCGGATAAGCCGCGGTCTGAATACGCGACATTTAATTGACAAGGGAGTTGCCTGTATGCAAAGAATTACATGCCTGATCATTTGCACACTCATGCTCTGCCTGAGCTTGTCATCCGCCCTTGCGGACAAATCCATCCGCATGACGTTTACAGGGGATGTGACGCTGGGCAGCGAGGAACTGAAACGGAAGCAGTCAACCTCCTTTGTCTCTGTAGCGAAAGAAAAAGGGTATGATTTCTTCTTTGCCAATTATGCTGACATGTTCAAGGCGGACGACCTGACCGTCGTCAATCTGGAAGGTCCGCTGACGGACAGCAACAAGCAGGAGAACCGGAGCAAGACCTTCCGCTTCCGCGGGGATACGGATTTCGTGAATATCCTGCTTAAGGCCGGAATCGATGGGTGCAACCTGTCAAACAACCATACGCCGCGGGACTTCGGCACACAGGGGTACAATGCCACCGTCGAAACGCTGACGAATGCCGGGATCGGTAACTTCGGCGGGAAAAGCTATTGGGTCAAGGAGTTCGATCAGGGCATCAAAATCGCGTTTTTCGGGCTGGATAATTCCCGGGTCAACAATCTGAAGGCCTGGTTCCGGGAAGAGATCCCGCGGCTGAAGGCGGAAGAACATGTTAACGCGGTGGTCTTTTCATTCCACTCCGGAACGGAGTACAGCCGCCACAGGACGCCACGGCAGGAAGAACTGGCAAAGATGGCCATCGATGCCGGCGCGGATCTGGTGATCATGCATCATCCGCATATCGTGCAGGGAATTGATGTCTATAAGAACCGGTATATCTGCTACTCTCTTGGCAATTTCTGCTTCGGCGGCAACAAGGAATTAAAGGAAAAGTACAACAGGAAAATGATCGAAACGGTCGTGGCCGGCGTGCAGATGGACTTCGATGACGACGGAAACTATATCGGGCAGCAGCTGACGCTGTATCC
>CADBRP010000145.1 GCA_902797095.1 uncultured Eubacteriales bacterium
AAAGGTATACTGACAATACATCGCGATGAAATGATGAAAAGGGGAAGCCGCGGGAGGCAGGATCCCCCGCGGCGTTTTAAGGGAAAGGAGACTACTGTCATGCCTGGAAGATTTGATGACGGCAGAGAGATCACTTTTGAGATCGTAGAGGAGATCGGGGTTATATCAGCTCATTCAACGGGATGGGCGAAGGAGATCAACCTGGTTAGCTGGAACGGAGGGCAGCCGAAGTATGATATACGCGAATGGAGTCCCGCTCACGACCAGATGAGCAGGGGAATAACGCTGAACGAGAAGGAGATGAGGCTGATCATAGAACTGCTGCGCCGGCGGACGCGTTCCTCCATGCGGAGAAGCTCTTCGGGCAGGAGAAGCATCCTGCAGGAGACTGACAGTCCGGCCGGACATGGCGGCGGGGCAGGTTACAGCGGCGGGGACGCAGAGAACAAAGGGGCGGCAGCGCCGGCGGAGAACGCGGCGCGCCAGGATGCTCCCGCGGAAACACAGGAAACCATAGGCTCGGGTCTGGTCGGGAATCCGGAGGAAGAAATGGAGGATATGGTTCTGACCGCGGAGGTCTCTGAGGATACGCTCAAGGCTTCGGAGATGCCCGGCTGATACTTCGGGAAGTTCCGTATGACGTCCCGAAAAGGGCCCGTATGACGCCTTGCGGTTGCCATCGGGCTTTGCAGCCGATATAATACAGGCAGAATATCTGTGACGCGGTCCGGCCGGGCGAAAGGAGCTGCGGGGACGGGCCGCTCAGAGGAAACATACGGGAGGATAATATGGATATCAGACTGCGGCTTCCGGGCAGCCGGGAATATTTGGAGATAAGCAAAGACGGGCCGTTTACGCTGGAAGAGCTCGCGAGGGAATATCAGGACCAGCTGCCGTACAGGATCCTGCTGGGACGTGTGAACGGAAAAGACAGGGAACTGACCATGGAAATCAGCGGGGACGCGAATATCGTTCTTTATGATATGAGATGGCAGAGCGCGAATCTGGCGTATCAGAGAAGCCTGTCGATGCTGTACCTGAAAGCCGTCAGGGATGTTCTGGGGGCGGAGGCTGAGATCGACAACTCTCTGAACAAGGGACTTTATACGGATATCAAGATCCGGGGCCGCGTAAGCCAGGAGCAGATAAAGGCTGTAGAGAAACGCATGCGGGAAATGGTCAGGATGGACATTCCCATCGTGAAGGAGGATGTTCCTCTGGAGAAGGGCATCCAGATCTGGAGAGAACGCGGATACAAGGAAAAGGAAGAGCTCCTGAGCGGAATCAGCAATCCGGATTATCTGGCCCGGTTCTACTGGATGGACGATTACTGCAATTATTTCTTCGGGCAGATGCTTCCGTCGACAGGGTATCTGGAATACTTTGAACTTCGCCGGTACAAATCGGGAGTGCTCCTGCGCTTTCCGTACACGAAGCCGGACGAGATCCCGGAGTATCAGGATGATTACAAGCTGTACGGCGCTTTCGGAGAAGAGGAACGCTGGATGCGCCTTCTGAAAACCACGTATCTTACGGATCTTAACAGGGCGATCAGCGAAAACCGGACCAAGGATCTGGTCCTGCTGTCTGAAGCGCTGCATGAAAAGAAGATCTCGGATATCGCGGATGAGATCTGCCGGCTGGGAAAACGCATCGTCCTGATCGCCGGCCCGTCATCCTCAGGCAAAACGACTTTTGCCCGCAGGCTTTGCATCCAGCTCCGGGTCAACGGCCTTGACCCGCTGTATATGGGGACGGATGACTACTTTGTCGAGCGGGAGAATACGCCTCGGGATGAGAACGGCGAATATGATTACGAGAATCTGGATGCGCTTGATATCGGCCTGTTCAATGATAATATGAACGGTCTTCTGGCGGGAGAAACGGTGGATCTTCCGGAGTTCGATTTCATGACGGGGCATAAGATGTTCGGAAAGCGCATGACTTCTATCGGGGATGATCAGCTGATCGTCATCGAGGGGATCCACGCCCTGAACGGCAGGCTTACGGAACAGATCGACAGCGGTGAAAAATACCGCATCTACATCAGCCCGCTGACACAGCTGAATATTGACCGGCATAACCGTGTGCCGTCTACCGACTCCAGAATGCTGCGCAGAATGGTGCGGGACTTCAAGTACAGAGGGCATTCAGCGGCGGATACGATCGCGAGCTGGCCCAAAGTCAGGGCAGGGGAAAACAAAAATATCTTCCCGTACAACGGGGAGGCCGACGTGATGTTCAACTCGGTGCTCGAGTATGAGATCCCCATGCTAAAAAAATACGCAGAGCCCCTGCTGCGGGAAATCACTCCGGACGAGCCGGAGCACAGCGAGGCGGTGCGTATGCTGAAGTTTCTGGAATTCTTCCCGGTGATCGAGGATGAGAGCGTAATACCCAACAACTCGATCATAAGGGAGTTCATCGGCGGCAGTGTGTTTGTTGAACAGGAATGACCGCGGGATCCCCGCGGGGGCTTCCGCCGTTTCGGATCAATAATACTCCACGCCGGTGTTGACGGCGAGACCGTGCATCTGGCAGATGGTGTTGACGACGGAGAAGATCAGAACGGCGCCCAGGCTCGCGGTGGTATTATCATGATCGAACCGCGGAGAGATCTCGCATATATCGAATCCCCTGATTTTGCGTGTGCGGAGAATATGCTTGATCACAGGGAGCACGACCTCCGGATCCAGCCCGATGGCCTGTGTGGCGCTGACGCCGGGCGCGAAGGCGGATGAGAATACATCTGTGCATATTGTAATGTAGGCACTTTCATGCTCATACATGAAGGTGTCTACTTTTTCATATACGGAGGTCGCGGAGCCGTACTGCAGCTCGCGCGCCAGTACGTAATGCACTCCCAGCTCTTCCGCCGTGCGGAAAAGGCTCACCGTGTTGCTGTGCTTCTGGATCCCCAGAGGGAGGTAGCCGTATTTCATTCCCCTGGCTTTGCAGAGATCGGCAGCCTGCCGGAACATGGAGCCGGATGAGCTTCCTTTATCGTAGGGGCGAAGATCGAAATGCGCGTCGAAGTTGACGATGCCGAAATCCGGAGTGTTGTTTCCCAGGTCTCTGGCGTGCGCGAGATGGCCGCAGTAATGTCCGAAGGTAGTCTCATGCCCTCCGCCCAGAACGATCGGGAAAAGGTTCAGAGCAAGGATGCGCCTGACCGCTTCGCTCAGGAGCATCTGCGCTTCCTCCAGGGAAATGTGCTGCACCACGATATCGCCGGCGTCAAAGATGCGGACCTTCTGATCAAAGGTACAGGGGAGGTTCGCCATCTGCCTGCGTATGAAGTCCGGAGCCAGCGCGGTTCCTACGCGTCCTTTGTTTCTCATGACTCCCTGTTCGCTGCAGAAGCCGATGATCGCGAAGCCGAGCTCGCCTTCAAAGGGTTTCGGATCCGAATTCAGATCCAGTTCCTCTACCCACTGGTGCCAGCGGAACGCGTCGTAGTCCGTATCTGTATCAATCCTTCCTTCCCAGTGATGCATTGCGCTGAAATAGTTGTCGAGCATGACGTTCCTCCTGTATATTGCTTCTATTATAATAAGATGAAAACATTATAGACCCGGAAAGGTGCGTAATGCAATCGGCAAACAGATGGAAAACGGGCTGGAAAGGCGGGAAAACCGGGCCTGCGGAGGCGCTGCGGAAAGCGGTGGAATAATCAGAAAAAAGGAACAATAAAAAACATGAAAAAAGTGCTTGACTGGGCGGCCGGAATCTGTTAATCTACAGAAGCTGTGTCGCAGACACGGCGGGCAGCCGGGAAAGGCAGCCGGCATGTGAGCCGCTTTACG
>CADBRP010000146.1 GCA_902797095.1 uncultured Eubacteriales bacterium
CGAGATCGATGCCATCGGAAAACGCGTCGCCGGCAGTTGTAAAGCCGCCGCCCTCAACGATGGGATCGAGATATCTTCCGGCGTTGATAAGCGAGATCATCAGGAAGATGATCACCAGATATATGATGGATTTGATCCCGATATGTATGGTCTTTCTCATGAACAGCAGAACGCCGTACACGATGAAATAATACGGCAGGATAAGCGCGGCAAAGCCGAAGGTGCCCTTCAGCCCCATGGCGATCCACTCTCCCGCGGTTCCCGCGTAATCTGTCTGCAGCGCGATCACAAGGAATACGCCCAGGGCGATGATGATGAAACCGAGGATCTCATCCTTGATCTGCGCCTTCGCGTTATCCCTGGCCTCTATCTGCCGCGCGCGCTGCACTGCCGCGGCGTCTCTGGCGTCTTTCCTGCTTTTTTCCGCGGAAGAAGACGCCGAGGTCGTTTTCTTTGCTGTTTTGTTTTTGTTCTTGCTGCCCGGGGGTCTGCCCGGACCGCGTTTTTTCTCTGCCATGATATCCTTTCTTTATACTGCCCTGTCATCATTCTCCCGGGAAGCGCAGGGCCATATCACTGTTATATACTCAGCCGGCGATCAGCACATACGCCAGAAGGACTGCCGCAAGGATCCAGACATAGAGGCTGAATCCGGTCAGATGCTTTGATGAAACGACCCGTATCATCGCCTTGATGGCAAAGATTCCCGAAAGAGCCGAGACCACTACGCCGACGATGACCGGTCCGATCAGCGAACCGTCCATTCCCGATCCGAACGCGTCAGGCGCTTCCAGGATCACCGATCCGAGAATCGAGGGAATGGAGATCAGAAACGCGTATTTTACCGCGAGCCTGCGCTCCAGGCCTGACATCAGCGAACCGAACAGCGTTGATCCGGATCTGGACACGCCCGGACATATCGCGATGCCCTGCATGATTCCGACAAAGACAGCGTTCCGGAATTTCATCTCCATAATGCTCTTTCTCCCCTTTCCGGAGTGTTCCGCCACCAGAAGGATCAGGCCGGTAAAAATCAGTCCTGCGGCTATGCCCGTAAGGGACAGATAAAGCTTTTCAAAATAATCCTCAAACAGAAGTCCTATGACCGCGGTCGGAATAGTCGCGACAATGATCATAAAACCCAGGCGCCTTGTCGGATTCGCGTTGATCCTCAGGCCCTTTCCGGTAAAGAGGTCCTTAATAGTCGCGAAGAGCTCTATGATCAGGTCCTTTATATCCCGCCAGTAGATAATAAAAACCGACAGCAGCGTTCCAAGGTGCATCAGTACCGTAAACGGCAGCACGTTTTCACTGCTGATCCCAAAGAAATACTGCAGCAGCGCCAGATGGCCGGAACTGCTGACCGGCAGAAATTCGGCAAGACCCTGTGTAAGTCCAAGAATGATAGCCTGAAAGTAAGTCATAAATTTAAAGCCTCCCGCATTGTATCATACGGGAGGTATTATATCACAAAAGCACTATCTGTGGTAGTTTCTGTACATTAACAGACCCTGCAGATATAAACATTTTCGGAATAATCACCGCATCAGTGTCGAGAACACCAGATAGGCGGTTTTAAGTTCATTGTGGCGTATGCTTCCTGCTTCATCGATATGGATGATATCATCCTGGATGAGCTCCGCCCCGGTCTTTTCGATCTCGGCCGCGTCCAGCTCAACCAGAGTCTTGTTTTCCTTTGTCCTGTAAACATCGGTGATCTCCATGCCGACGCTTCCGTTGTTGGCGATGACCTTGTCCACCTTCCGGCCGTTCAGGTATCTGTTCAGCACGCGGATGTGGTCGCTGACCGAATATCCGTCCGTCTCTCCTGGCTGGGTCACCAGATTGGATATGTACATGATCGGGGTATCCGTCCCGCGCAGCGCCTCCTGCACGGCGGGCGCGATGAGATGCGGGATCACGCTGGTATACAGGCTTCCGGGGCTCAGGATGATCAGGTCGGCCTCGGCGATCTTCTGAATCACCTCGGGTCTGACCTCGAACGGACGGTCGTATGTCACATAATCGATATCCCTGATGTTTTCGCTGACCGCGCATTCCCCATAGAATATCTC
>CADBRP010000147.1 GCA_902797095.1 uncultured Eubacteriales bacterium
CTCACAGAAGGAGCGCCCGCTGGTCGCCTACGCGAAGCTGTACGCGCTGGAAGGAGATCTGACGGAGGATGAGATCGCGGCGGTCAAGAAGCATGTGATCAACCCGGTGGAGACCAGAGAGGCTTCCCTTGAGGAGGCGGAGACCCTGAAGGTGATCTACGACGCGCCGCCGGATGTAGCTGTGATCGAGGGCTTCAATTCCCTTGAAAGGGACGGCCTGCAGGCTATGATCGACGATCTGGGGCTGGCGATGGATATCGATGATATCCAGGTCTGTCAGGAGTACTTCAGAAGCGAGGACAGGCCGCCGACTATGACGGAGATCAGGATGATCGACACATACTGGTCCGATCACTGCCGTCATACTACATTCAATACTGTGATCGACGATGTGGAATTCGCGGATGAGGTGCTGCAGTCCGCGTACAATGATTATATTGAAACAAGAAAGAGCCTGAACAGGACGAAGCCGGTGACTCTGATGGATCTCGGCACCATCGCCGCAAAGGCGCTGAAGGCCGCGGGAAAAATGGAAGGCCTCGACGAGTCTGAAGAGATCAACGCCTGCACTGTGAAGATCAAGGCGAAGGTCGACGGAAAGGATGAGGACTGGCTGCTTCTGTTCAAAAACGAGACACATAACCATCCTACAGAGATCGAGCCCTTCGGCGGAGCCGCCACATGTATCGGCGGCGCTATCAGAGACCCGCTTTCGGGAAGGGCGTATGTATATTCCGCGATGCGCATCACCGGCGCCGCGGATCCGCTGAAGCCGCTGGATCAGACGATGGCCGGCAAGCTTCCGCAGAGAAAGATCGTAACCTCCGCGGCTGACGGCTATTCCTCCTACGGAAACCAGATCGGCGTAACGACGGGACTGGTTGAGGAGATCTACCATGACGGCTACGCGGCCAAGCATATGGAGCTCGGCGCGGTCGTCGGCGCAGCGCCCGCTGAGAACGTGGTAAGAGAAAGGCCGGAGCCGGGAGACATCGTGATTCTGCTTGGCGGAAAGACAGGAAGAGACGGATGCGGCGGAGCGACAGGCTCATCCAAATCCCATGACGTTTCTTCCCTGGAAACATGCGGCGCGGAGGTTCAGAAGGGCAACGCGCCTGAGGAAAGAAAGCTGCAGAGGCTGTTCAGAAACGCTGAAGCGTCCCGGATGATCCGCCGCTGCAACGACTTCGGCGCGGGCGGTGTATCGGTCGCGATCGGCGAGCTGGCTGACGGGCTGGACATCGATCTGGATGTTGTGCCGAAGAAATATGAAGGCCTGGACGGAACAGAGCTGGCGATCAGCGAATCTCAGGAGAGAATGGCCGTTGTCGTCGCTCCGGAAAACAAAGACCGCTTCTTTGAGATCGCGTCCGGGGAAAACCTGGAAGCGACGGTCGTGGCGACTGTCACTGAAGAACCCCGTCTGGTCATGCACTGGAGAGGGAAGACCATCGTGGATATCGCGAGAAGCTTCCTGGATTCCAACGGCGCCGACAAGCATATCACGGTCAGCGCGCCGAAGGCGGTAATGCCGCAAAAGCAGGTCGCGGGATCGTTTACCGACAACTATAAGGAAATGGCCGCGGATCTGAACGTATGCTCCAAGCGCGGGCTGTCCGAGAAATTCGACTCCACCATCGGCGCGGGCACAGTCCTGATGCCGTTCGGAGGAAAGTATCAGCTGACGCCTCCGCAGGTCATGGCGCAGAAGATCTCCGTGGAAAAGAGCACATCCTCCACGGTATCGATCATGTCCTGGGGCTACAACCCGTTCATTACAAAGGCCAGTCCTTATCACGGCGCGTATCTGGCAGTTGCGGATTCGATCTGCAAGCTGGTTTGCGCGGCGGGCTCCGCGGATGAAGCTGTTTACCTCAGCTTCCAGGAGTATTTCGAACGGCTCGGAAAGGACAGCGAGCGCTGGGGAAGACCGTTTGCCGCGCTGCTGGGCGCGTTCCGCGCGCAGATGGGCCTCGAAGCGGCCGCGATCGGCGGCAAGGACTCCATGAGCGGTTCATTTGAGGATATCGACGTTCCGCCGACTCTGGTATCGTTCGCGATCACCACGGCGGAGGCGGATCAGATCATATCTCCGGAATTCAAGAAGGCAGGGGACAATGTATATCTCCTGACGCCGGAGTGCAATGAAGAAGGCCTTCCTGACGCGGAATCGCTGAAAAAGCTGTTTGCGGCTGTCAGGAAACTGGCTGCTGAAGGGCGCCTGCTCGCGGCGTATACGCCGGGTCCGGGAGGCATCGCGGAAGCTGTCATGAAGATGGGCTTCGGTAATATGATCGGATTCAGCTTTGCTGACGGCGCCGATTTACAGAAGCTGTTCGGCTACAGCTACGGCTCCTTCATCCTTGAGGTCGAAGGCGAGCTGGAGGAAGGCGAACTGCTGGGCGTCACCACTGAAGCGGCTGAGATCTCCTGCGGAGCTGAAAAGGTCTCCCTGGATGAGCTTCTCGGCATTTACGAGGATAAGCTGGAATCTGTCTATCCCTGCAATATCAGGACAACTGAGCAGAAGCTTCCGGATCTGAAATATGAGATGGCTGCCCACGGCGAAACGCGCTGCAAAGCGCCGGCGATCCTGAAGACCGCGCCGAAGGTGCTGATCCCTGCTTTTCCGGGAACCAACTGTGAGTACGATTCCGCCAGAGCCTTCGCGGCAGCCGGCGCGGATCCCGAGATCATCGTGATACGCAACCTCAGGGCAGGCGACATCACGGCGTCAGTGGAGAAGTTCGCTTCGAAGCTCAAAGACGCCCAGATGTTCTTCATCCCCGGCGGTTTCTCCGGCGGCGACGAGCCTGACGGTTCCGGTAAATTCATTACCGCGTTCTTCAGAAATCCGGCGGTCACAGAAGCGGTCACAGATCTTCTGGACAGCAGAGGCGGACTGGCGGCCGGAATCTGCAACGGATTCCAGGCTCTGATCAAGCTGGGCCTCGTTCCCTTCGGAAAGATCATGGATACGGACGCGGACTGCCCGACGCTGACATTCAACGAGATCGGCCGTCACCAGTCGAGGCTGGTGCGCGTGCGGGTCGCTTCCGACAGGTCGCCCTGGCTTGCAAAGGCAGAGCTGGGCGGAATCTATACGGTACCGGTATCCCACGGAGAAGGCCGTCTGATCGCCCCGGACAGCGTCCTCGCAAAGCTGGCCGAAAACGGTCAGATCGCGACGCAGTATGTGGACTTTGACGGAATGCCGTCTGATGACATCCGGTTCAATCCGAACGGCTCCATGTACGCTATTGAAGGCATGACATCCCCGGACGGACGTGTCTTCGGCAAGATGGGCCACGCGGAGCGTATCGGCGACTGCCTCTACAAGAACGTGCCGGGTGAGTACGACATGAAGATGTTCGAATCCGCGGTTGAATACTTCAGATAGCGCGTTTTGAACCAAAAGCGACTGCCGCGCCGGGTGACCGGCGCGGTTTTTTTAGTGCGCGCCGTCTCCGGGGTTTGGGGGAATAGCACATTCCTTGTAAAATCGAAACGAAAACTGATAATAATCCAAATGACACTGTTTTCAGGGCTTCAAAACGACTGAAAAAAGAGGTCCTTTTGGATAACTGATGTTATGAGAAATAATAATCCAATATTCTTTGATCGAAAGTTGGATTATTTATTTCTAAAAGCCAAAGAATCCAAAAAAGCTATCTATACCAAAGTCATGAAGCAGCGAATCTTGGAAATATGAATGAACTGCAGCAAATAATCCAACGTCAATGCCATCAAACAGCCGATCCATTGCCCCGGGGATTAGCCCGGAGTCAGGCCGGGGATCTCTTCGTTGTATTGCCGGGCCCTGCTGAACGCTTATACTTCTATTTCATCTTTTTCACGCAAAACCTGCATTGACAAATATAAAATGCTATTATATAATGCAGAAAATGAATTATTCAAAAATGATAAAAGGGAGGTTTCTGGTTTATGGCAGCGAACAGAACATATGATGACAGAATGTTCATCGAAACTTTTGAGCATGAATATACCTGGCTGAATGGATTTCTGAGGAATGTCAGAAGATACGGCGGCAAGCCCGCGCTGATCGATCCGAACAGAGATCAGACATGGACATATAAGGAACTGGATGAAGAATGCAACAGGCTGGCAAACGCGCTGAAGGAGGACGGGGTCGGCAAGAACGACGTCGTCATGTCCATTCTGAACAACTGCCCGGAGTTCTGCTTCACCTACATAGCCCCGAGAAAGGTCGGCGCCATCATCAATCTGGCCAATTTCAAACTGTCTCCGGGAGAGGTCGCCCGGCTGATCGAGCACAATGTGCCGAAGGTCGTCATCTACTGCGCGGAAATGAAGGATATGGTCGCGGAGGCGGCGAAGATTTCTTCCTATAAGCCGCTGCGCCTGATCATGGCCGACAATCTGGACAACGAAGACGCGCCTCTCGGCCACATCCAGTATGAGGATTACGTGAAATACCACAGCAAGGAAGCTCCGGCCATGGATTTTCCGCATCACATATACGATGAAGTGGTTCGTATGTGCACCAGCGGAACCTCCGCGCTGCCGAAGAACGTTCCGCTCAATGATATCAACGAGGTGCTGTCCGCGCACGACGCGATCATGCATTACCCCCTGAACTGCAAGGATGTCTGCATGAACATGACCCCGCTGTTCCACAGGGGCGGAAGCCATTCCGGCGGGACATGCCCGACATTTTTCGTCGGCGGCTGCCTGGTGCTGCTGCGCGCGTTCTCTCCGAGAGTCACGCTGAACTATGTGGAAAAATACAAGATCACATATCTGACCGGTTCTCCGTCTTCACTTGAGATGCTTGCAAGAACACAGGAAAAAGACCCCGCGGACATTTCCTCTCTGCGCGGCCTTGTGACCATGGGCGCTCCGCTTGAGAAGGCGGCCTGCGAGAGATTTCTCAAGGTGCTGACTCCCAATATCCTGAACGGATACGGTACTACAGAGACCTTCTGGAACTCCTTCCTGCGGCCGTACGATCTGCCGGAATACGCGGGTTCCGTGGGAGGAAGCTGCATCGATGACGAGGTGCGCGTCGTCAAGATCTACGAGGATCACAAGGCGGAGCCGGATGAGCTTGTGCCGATGGATAACGAGACAGTGGGAGAAGTCATCCTCTACTGTCCCGGAAAGACGACCTACAGCTATTACAACAATCCCGAAGAGCAGGAGAAGAAGTTCTACAAAGGCTGGATGTACACCAATGACCTGGGTTTCTGGGATGAAAATCTGTATGTGACCATCAACGGCCGCAAGGACGACATGATCATCAGCTCCGGTGAGAATATTTATCCGACTCAGGTCGAGGAAGCGATCAATGAATTTGAGAAGGTCGCCGACTGCATGGTGACATCGGTTCCGGACAAGGCGAGGGGGCAGGCTATCGCGGCGTATATCGTGCCGAAGGATCCGTCCCTTACCGTCAAGGAGGTTTTCGACTTCTGCCTGGAGACAAAGATGCTTTCCGCTTACAAGCGCCCGAGATGGTACAAGATCGTCGACAGTCTTCCGATGACAGCCACGGGAAAGAAGATGCATTACGCTCTGAAGCAGCAGGCCGCGAAGGATCTGGAAGCGGGAGAACTGAAGAGAAAATAAAACCGGAAACTGAAAAAAAGAAAGAAGGCGAATCAGGTGTGGTGTTATAAAAGAGACGTCAATTACTACGAGACGGACCGGATGGGAGTGATCCATCATTCCAATTATCTGAGAATCCTGGAGGAGGCCCGGATGGCCTGGATGGAGGAGAATCTGATCCCGTATCCCGAGATCGAAAGAATGGGGATCATCGTGCCGTTTACAGAATCCAGGGCGACATTCCTGAGCTTCCTGCGGTTCGGGGACACATTCCGGGTGGATATGGAACTGTATAAGTTTACCGGAGTCAGGATGCATTTCCGCTATCTGGTATACAATGAGAACACCGGGGAACTCTGCCATAAGGCAGAGACCGTTCATTACACCACGACAAGGGAAGACTATAAGCCTGTCAGCGTCAAGCGCAGCCATCCTGAGCTTTTTGAGAGGCTGAAGGCTCTGGTCCATGATTCCAGAGCGGAAGAGAAGGAATAGTAACCGGCGCCCGGAGCTTCAGCTCCGCCTTAAAAGGCGGTTTCAGATCGTATCCCGCAGCACCCTGAGAAACAGAGCGGCGGCAGGATTCAGAAGCGACGGCTTCCACGCGGCGATGCAGTCGATGGTATAGACGTCATCCCCGAGAGGAATCGCTTCGACCGTTCCCGTGCCGTCTTCTTCCGCAAGAGAGAGGGGAAGAACGGATACGCCGAGCCCCGCCCTGACGGAAAGGAGCACGGAGGATAGATCCTCGAAGGTGTTCGTGATCTTCGGCGTAAAGCGGTGTGTTCTGCAGTAATTCATCGCCTGCATATAAAGAATCGGATCAGTCTCTTCTGATAAGAGGATGAATTTCTCAGATGAAAGGTTACCGGGATCCGGCAGATTATCTGCCGGATCCTGTTTTTTCACCGGCTTTTTTCTGCCTGCGGAGCGCCGCGCAAGGCACAGCGGCTCCCGGTGGGTATGGACATAATCATAGTTTTCAGGATCCAGCAGGGCGTCCCTGTAAAGGAACCAGAAGTCATAAGGAGCGTCGGTGTCATCCATCAGGCTTTCTCCGCAGGGAACAGGGGTGATGCTGACTGTGATATCGGGATATTCCTCATGAAAGGCGGCGAGCACTCTTCCGAGAACGCCGCGGGAAGCCGGGACCGATGCGATGGACAGCGCGCCGGCGCTTCCTTCGTGGATCTGCTTTACCGCGTAGACTGCTTTGCGGGCAGCGTCTGAGATCTCCTGGGCATAAGGAAGAAACAGACGCCCCTCGTCAGTCAGCTGGACGTTCCGTTTGGTACGGTAAAAAAGGCGTACCCCGAGCTTTGCTTCAAGGTCGTTTATCTGTCTGCTGATCGTCGACTGCGGCACCCCGAGCTGCCGGGCGGCGCCGGTAAAATTCAGGGTCTTGCTGACGGCCAGAAAACTGTTGATCTGATTCAGATGCATGAAGTCACCTCAGTCTGGAACAGGCGGACCGGTGTTGACACCATACGCGTTTCGATGATAACATTAATCTGTTATGGAACCCGGTTCGCAATTCGAAAATGCGATTATTCCAGTGGAATAATCCGTTTTTGATATTATATTATGACGGGTTGGAAAAGTAAAGAACAAAGATATGAGAGAGAAGATCGTTGTGACCGGGATGGGGGTTGTGACTCCCATCGGCACAGGGACAGAAGAATACTGGAATAACCTGATTGAAGGGCGCTGCGGCATCCGCCGTATATCCAC